>CALFYH010000107.1 GCA_937952155.1 uncultured Saprospiraceae bacterium | reverse complement strand
TAGTGGTCAGTGACTGGAGTTCAGACGTGTGCTCTTCCGATCTCATTTTTGGGATTTATGCTTATGGAATTATCCATGTTACCAAAGTAATTGCCCTGCCATGGCAAATTTTCATGAGATAAGCTGTTGAAATTAATACTTCCACTTTCAGGCGGATCTGTCATAATTGTAATTTGATGCGGACCCGTCAGATCATAACAACTTATTAGCCCATCGCTAATCAGCGTACATCTTTTGGAAATAAAATCTCTTAAATCATTGACATTCGAAATCCACTCATTCATTGTTCCTCCCCAACGTCCTATTTGCCTAGACATTTCTGGGCGTAATTGATTAGTTATGCTATCTATTGTAGCGAGCATAACATCACAATTGAATGTAGAATTTAATATATCGGCATATCGACCAAAATATAGATTTTTGAATTGGTGATTGTCATTCAATAATTTGAGAAAGATTTTCTCGTGCTTACCAGGGTCAGGAACTAACCAAAATGTGTCGGCTTCAAAATATATCCACTCGCCATCTATAAAAAATGAATCTTCTGGTAATTCTACCAACATACTATCTGATGGAAAAAATCCATCCATTGAAGCACTTATATCATCTATATCACAAGCTTTAGCATTGGGCGAAGTATCAGGAACACCAGTATAATTTATATAATAATCACAAGTGGCATCATTGTCCCACATAATGTATCCCCATTTTTTATGCGTTCCTTCTGGATTTAGTCCGCGCCACCAGCCTGTATTGTAATTGAGCCAATCTACCGAAACAAAAGATAAATTGGCAATCATGTAATCCATGAGACTAACCACATCTAATTGGTCGGTGATACTTTTATATACATTTGCTTGACTCACATCATTGTTTAAGATAAAATCTCTAAGCTTACCCCAATCTGTAAATGCCTGATCTTCACCGTATTCAGACCAAGATGAGCCCCAAGTTTTCAGGAATTGCAAATCTTGTTTATCTTGTTTGTAATTAAATTGCGTGTAATCATGGTCGTCTGGTTTTTCGCGAATAGCGTAAATCCCCCAATATTGTCCATTTAAAAATAGTTGGTATCGCTCTGCAGACCTAACATCTAAGTGCATTCCAGCTTTTTTGACCATCGTATGAACATATTCATCTCGCATATGCGTACTTCCTTCATGCTCTTCAGCATCCGTAGCAGGATAATTATCGTCGCCAGAAGCCCTTAGGATAATACGTTGATATTCATCTCTTTCTGTTCCATGAAATAGTTTTTGTTTTATGCCATTATCATGTCCCATTTCATCTCTACTGATCCAGTCTAAGCTTCTTTGATCATTCACCCAGCTATCTTGACCATGTTTATCAAGCTCACCATACGAATTGCTCAAGAATGTTCCATCCTTTGAAAAAACTTCTATAGAGCCAATGGGATTTTGATTGATATCTCCTTCTGCAAGTGTTATCAAAGATTCTCCACCACCGACAGAAATAATGGGTAAAGTACTCTTGGGTTCGTTGATGAAATAGCTTTTATAATCCGTAAATCCTGGATAAACGGCTGACGAAGTGGAAAAACATCGCGCGCTTATCACCATGTTGCTTTTAACTGTTATTGGTCCAGAATATAATTTGTCATTTTCATTTGGCAATCCGCCATCCAAAGTATATCTGATCTCATTTCCATCAATATTGGAGATAGTTATCGTTAAAGAATCAGTATAAAATCCCGAATTTACTTCAATTCTGGGTTTTGATGCATAATTACTATACAGGTTATTTTCTGTGTTTTCACCCAAAAAAGTCGGTTCTGTACATATCATCCATTTGCCATTAGCAGGATTTTTGGCCACTGAATGGTGCAATTGAGTAATAATCAGAGGTGATGATTCGAGAATGGTGCCACTAGCATTTGAAAGCACTACGAATTCATCTCCTTTGGTCTGTGAAAATTTAAAATTTGTATGCAAAACTGTATCTCTTAAATCTCTGCCAGAAGCCCAAATGACGAGATAGCCCTTTGCGGGAATCACTGTGCCAGTGGGAATTTGCCACTTTTTTGGCTTGGTGTCTCGATCTGAAAGATACCAACCAGAAATATCTGTCGCTTTATCGTTATTGTTATACAATTCTATCCAATCTTCGTATTTCCCGAAATTATCAGCAAATTGTCGCAAGTTAGAAGCTGAGTATTCGTTAATTATTACTTGCCCAAAAAGCGTATTTACCATAAACATAAACACTGACAATCCACATATTTTCATAAATTTGATATTTTTCACAAATATATAGGATATAGTAATTGGGTGTACATTGGAATTACTTACGCAATTGTCATATAGCTGACTTAATGATTTTTTAGATTCAAGTCACGAAGTATGTTATTAATATTTTCATAATATATTTGATAAATACAACGTTTTAACTATATTATATATATTTTTGCATTTCAAAATATCAGATATCTTATCATGGCAAAAGAAAAAGCATATACACGTCGCGTTAGTTCAGAAACTGAAAAAGTAATGTCAGGTGCAAATACAAGTGTTGTAGAAAGTACTGATTTGCTTTTTGGAAAGAAAAATTTTACATTTATTCTGATAGGAGTAGGGCTAATATTTTTAGGTTTGGCACTTATGTCAGGAGGACACATGCCGTCACCTGAAGTTTGGGATGAGTCACTTATATATAGCGGTAGGAGAATTACATTAGCACCAATGGTTATACTCGCTGGGTTGATTGTTAATGTTTATGCGATTTTTGTAAAAAAATAAGGATTACAATCTAGATTCGCTTGAAAGAAGACTCATCGTTGCCTTTTCCAAAGGAAATAATTTTTGCCAAAAGTAGGCTAAATGAATCTATAGATTTTTTGTCAGGTGTGGTATTACTGGTGGATAAGCCTATAGGATGGACTTCTTTTGATGTGGTCAATAAGCTACGTGGCATCATAAGGCAAAACACTGGATTAAAAAAGATTAAAGTTGGACATGCAGGTACTCTAGATCCACTTGCTACAGGTTTATTGTTGATATGTACTGGAAAATTGACAAAGCAGATTGATTTACTACAAGCTCAGGAAAAAATATATTCAGGTTCTATATTTTTGGGTGCTTCTACACCAACGTATGATGGCGAATGCCCACCAGATGAATGTTATCCCATAGACCATATAGATGAAAATCTAATAATGAAGATCATTACACAATTTGAGGGCAACATTGACCAAATGCCTCCTGTATATTCGGCAATCAAGGTGAACGGTAAAGCTGCATACACTTTGGCTCGTAAAGGTAAAGACGTAGAACTTAAACCTAGATCCATTCACATCCACTATTTCAAAATTTTTAATATTGCATTGCCAACTCTTGATTTCGAAGTGAAATGCTCCAAGGGAACTTATATCCGTTCTTTGGCTCATGACCTAGGGAAAGCACTGGATTCTGGAGCCTACCTTTCTTCGCTGAGAAGGGAAGCAATTGGTGATTTTAAGGTTAGTGACGCATTTTCAGTTT
Organism: uncultured Saprospiraceae bacterium; assembly: GCA_937952155.1. GTDB lineage: Bacteria > Bacteroidota > Bacteroidia > Chitinophagales > Saprospiraceae > OLB9. Next base: position 1,944 of record CALFYH010000107.1, on the reverse strand, counting down.
CTGACTTTGTTGAAAAATTTGCAAAAGGATAGTAATTTTTTACTGAAAATGAATTTTTTTGTTTTACCTTGTGGCAAAATATTCCCCCGAAAGTATGAAAATCATAGATGGTAAGGCAGTCGCGGAAGAGATGAAAAATTCCATGAGACAAGAAGTACTTGAATATCAAAAAAGTACAGGTCGAGTGCCACACTTAGCAGCAATTCTCGTTGGAAATAATCCCGCAAGCAAAGCTTATGTTGGTAATAAGGTTCGTTCTTGCGATCAAGTAGGTTTTAGATCTACTTTGATAAAATTGGAAGAAACAGTCTCACAAGATGATTTGATGAAGGAAATTCAGAAATTAAATGAAGATCCTGATGTAGATGGCTTCATAGTGCAATTGCCACTTCCGAAGCATATAGACGAAGTCAAAGTTACTTTAGCAATTGATTATAGAAAGGATGTAGATGGCTTTCATCCTGTCAATTTCGGAAGAATGGCGCAAGGTTTGCCTTGTTATTTACCAGCAACGCCATATGGGATTACCATTCTTCTCGAAAGATACAATATCGAAACAGCAGGCAAACATGTTGTTGTGGTTGGTAGGAGCAATATTGTAGGCACTCCGATTAGTATTTTGCTTTCGCGCAAATCAAAAATGGGTGATGCTACTGTTACATTAACGCATAGTAAAACCAAAAATCTTCATCGCATTTTGCTGGATGCAGATATTATAATAGCAGCAATTGGCATTCCTGGATTTGTTAAAGAAGATATGGTAAAACAAGGTGCCGTAGTCATCGATGTTGGTATCAATAGGGTAGAAGATGAATCTCATCAAGGTCCTTCCAAATTAGTAGGTGACGTAGATTACGAACATGTCAAAAATAAATGCAGCTTCATCACACCTGTACCTGGTGGTGTAGGCCCTATGACCGTCATGGGATTGATGAAAAACACCTTTAAGTCGGCAACAAAAGAAATTTATCCTTAAATAAGGCATATGGAGATTTATTTGGCTTATACGGTCAAAAGTACAGATGAAGTTTTGATGGCTTTATTGACACAATTTGAATTTGAATCTTTTGAAGAGCATGAAGATCATTTTATAGGCTATATTAAAAAAGATGACCTTACCGCTGCAGACCAAGATGAAATTATTTCGATCATCACACGTTTTACGGATGATTATAAAATCGATGACATCGAGCCACAAAATTGGAATGCAATTTGGGAAGCATCATTCCAGCCTGTCGAAGTTGGTGATTTTTGTCAGATAAGAGCAGATTTTCATCCTAAATCAGCAGATGTTCGATATGATTTGGTTATAAATCCCAAAATGGCATTTGGTACTGGGCATCACGCCACAACACACATGGTGATATCCTTTATGGAGCAAATAGATTTTCAAAAGAAAACCGCATTTGATTTTGGATGTGGTACCGGAATCTTGGCTATTCTGGCTTCAAAATTGGGTGCAGAAAAGATTGATGCCCTTGATATCGAACATGAATCGTATATGAATACTATAGAAAATGCTTCTATAAATGGTGTGAACAATATCTCAGTTTTTGAAGGAGACCTAAGTGTAATGCCTGCATCAAGTTATGATGTCATTTTAGCTAATATCAATAGGAATATTTTAATTCGCTATGCAGCTGAACTGTCCCAGATGTTAGTGAATGGTGGGAAGTTGCTCTTGTCAGGAGTTTTGGCTGAAGATAGCAAAAGTGTCATTGAAACATATCAAACATATGGCATCCAATTGGTAGATTCAAAAGAAATGGATGGCTGGATGAGTGCCTATCTTACAAAACTTGTGTAAGTGGATTGAGTAAGATTGTAAATCTTAATTTATATTTCCCATATTTATATAATAAACGACTACTTCATCATTTTTAATAAAAGGTAGCAACAATACATTTGTTTCATTAAAATGTGTAAGATCGGAAGAGCACACGT
>CALFYH010000106.1 GCA_937952155.1 uncultured Saprospiraceae bacterium | reverse complement strand
AAGATATTTATCCTGTTTTGGATGTTGCCTTCAGTAATAAGGAAAAAGTTTTGATTATTTATAACACAGTTAAAAATGCTCAGAATGCTTACGAAAAATTGAGAAAATCATATCCCGAAATTAAATCAATGCTAATTCATAGTAGATTCAAACGAGGTGATCGAGTTGAATTAGAAGCTAAGCTTACACAAGAATTTGATGCTCTTTATGGCCAAGGTAAAGAAGCTTGTTTTGTTGTATCGACACAAGTTGTGGAAGTTAGCCTAGATATTTCATTTGATAGAATGATAACTCAGTGTGCTCCATTGGACGGCATGATACAGCGTTTTGGTCGTGTAAATAGAAAAAGGAACGAGAAGACAATTGGAAAATATAAGCCAATACATGTAATAAAACCTAGCGGCATTGGACTACCATACAATAAAACTGTTTTGGAAACAAGTTTTAATCAACTACCAGACAATTTTGACTTACTAAAGGAAAAAGACTTGCAGGAAAAAATTGATCGTGTTTATCCAACTTTGGATACAAAAGAGATCGATGTACATTTGATTTATAAAAATGGCAAATATGGTATCAGAGAACTTTGCAACTATAAAAAAGCTGTTTTGGTTGATGCTTTAGAAATTGAAAGCGCTACATGCATTCTAGAGTGCGATCGGGATAAATATTTGTCAGCTAACTGGGAAGAAAGATTGTATTTAGAAATTCCAATAAACTACAAAACCATTTCGCGACACAAATCGAAATTTGAACAGCTAGAAGTTGGTTCATACCCATTCGTAATACCACAGTCAGTTGATTTTTACCGTGAATATGGGTTGCAAATTGTTGAACATGATAATTTTTATTAAATATGTATACAAGTTATATTGGTAAGAAGTTTTTAAGTCTATACAAAGGGAAAGAAAATAAGCCTGATGATTATTCAGCACGTCAATTTTTTGATGATATTCTATTCCCTTGCTTTTTTGATCATGAGACTCATTTAATGCATGTAGGGAACTCACCATTTTTTCAAAAACCGAAAGAAGATGATGTGAAATTACATGGATCTAAGTCAAAAGCTCAATATCAAAATCTTTTAAGAGAGATAGAATTAGGAGAATCTCCAAGTGGTGCTATTTACGTTGGATACGGAGCAAAAGAAATAAGTTCTACATCAACAGGCCAATTAACAAGTTTATCTTTAACCACATCAAAAGAGGATATCTACTTATCGTGGATTGGAGAAGCTTTAGGAATTGGAGTTAATGGTGGTCTTGTTATGTTAATAGACAATGATACGGTATTGTTAAACCTTTATAAAGGTTGGCAATATTATCGCTCGTTTCTTGAACAAACACCTAATTTAAAAGACAAGCAAATAGAAACATGGAACGGACATTGGATCTGTCATACAATGAGCAATCTTTATGATGCTGACAATACTTTGAATGGATTTAATTTAGAAACTGAAGAAGTTCTAGGTAAAATAGCTATACCGACAAATAGCTGGACGAAAGTTTTATTTGCACTTTCTAAAAATTTTCACGAACTAGAATCAATGACGATATATGCTTATAATTTATCTCAAACTAATACAACTTTAGGTTTTATTAATGTTTATTTATCCGACATTAGACTTCCTTTTGAATTAAGGGATAAAATTTTTATGAATCATGCTGATTTCATATTAAGAGACAAAGAAATTGAAAGTTTAGAGACTTTTTATAATTTTAGAAATGCCTGCAAATTTGGTACAATCGGATTAAGAGCCTTAGAACCTTCCAAATTACGTGAATTCATGCCAAAAGGCACAAAAGAATATGCCCAAGGAAAAGATTTTAAGTTCACAGACGAACATTCAAAATATATTTTTTCACTTTATAAATTATGGATCATTGCCATGCTAAACAAGACAGAATTGTTACAATTGGCCGCAGATGTGGCAACATCACTTCACTCTTCTGAAAGAGAACAAAGTGATAAAAACAGAGGAAAAACAACTCAATCTCAAAGTTCTAAAGAACTTTTGGAATCTAAGAGTTTAAAAGTTTTCATTGATGGATTGACAGAAAACATCAATGAAAACAATGCCCAAACTTTTAAGAATGTTGTAGATCAGGTTGTAAAAATGCCTAGTGATAATTTTCCATTATTTATTACTCTTATAAGATTCGAATATTCTTATCAAAAAAATAATTCTTCACATCAAACAAATTAGATTTAAAATGAAAAAGTCAAACTTTATTTATTTAAGAGGTTTACGACATGTAGACCATACTGTTTTCGCTGTTAATGATGGTCAAAAATATTATACAGATCCACAATTTGGCAAAAAAATGGCTTATTCAAGTGGCCAACAAGTTAAACGTTCAGTCATTGAAGCTTTAGAATTACCTTTTGCTGCCATGACTTTCAATTGGGAAATTGATAAGAAAGGAAAAGCAAGTATGTTGGAACCACATTCTCCATGTGACCCAAGTTTCTCTGATCAACTTCTTGGCGGATATATGAAAGCAGAAAAAGATACTATGACAGTAAAGCGTAGAAGTCCTTTATCAATTTCTGCGATGACTCCTTTGCATCCCCTATTAGGAGGTCTAGAAAGAGATAATGAAGGAGAAGCTGTAGCCTTTGACCGCTCGACCATGGGCAGCCACCATAATGTAAATGTTTATGTTGCATCAGATGATGGTAAAAGAAGTTTGATTGAACCGAATAAATTGGATGAATGGTTATCGAGTAACAACCGTAGTTTAGGGGCTAAGTATTATAATCCAGGTAAACTATCCAGAGCTTCTGGACTTTACACTTATGATATTGCAATCGATTTAAGAACATTATTTTGTGTTTCGACCAACAAGTTAGAACCAGAGCTATTCCCAAATATTGAAGAGAAACTTCGTGTAGATGGTTGGATCGATGGGAAAAATATTTTTGGAAAGTGTTTGATTTGCCCTAGAGTAAAGAGAGAAGAGATTATTTCTTCTTTGGCATCTGCGTTAATAAACTGGCGAATTACATCTAATCAAGCAAGAACTTTTAGCTTAATGGAGACCTTAGCCATAGCTATTAGTGATAATGCTAATCAAATAGCATATTCAATTCATGGAGAGTTAAGAGACGACACAGAAAGACCTACTGCTTCTCCACGTATTGATGAAACAACAAAAGCAAAGTTATTTATTACTCCAATAGCAAATAGCTATGTTACAGGAGCACAAGGTACAGTTGATGCTCTTGAAAAAGCAGAACAACATCTAATTGATTTGATGATTGCATTTGATTATGAAAATCAATAATTTCATATTATAACCCTTGTTTAACTGTGATTTACAAGGGTTATAATATTTTCTTATAAAATTAACATCTCCCTCATGTCAAAACAATCTTTACAAAAATTTCTAAAAACACTCGATCGTGACCAAATGGCAGAGTTTGTGATGGAAATGTATTCCAATTCAAAATCTATCAAAGAGTACATTGACCATTTCCTCAATCCTGATGTAGGCGCTGACGTCATTGAGAAGTACAAAAAGATTATCGAAAAAGAGTTTTATCCAAGAAACCCAATGAATGCTAGTCTTAAATATTCAGTGGCAAAGAAGGCTATAAAAGATTTTGCTGACTTAAAACCTGATCCAATATATTTAGGTGAATTGATGCTATATCTTCCTGAGTTAGCCAGTAGATTCACGCATGATTTTGGCGACATGACGGAACAGTATTATATAAGCGCTGAAAATAACTTCAATGCAGCTTTGCGATTTATTGCTAAAAATGGACTTTTACAGCACTTCAAAGAGCAAGCAAAAAGTTGTATTCAATATGCATCCCGATGTGGGTATGGCTTTGGTGATACGATGAATGATATTTATTATAACTACTATACAGATTAAACCATGATGTCCATCACTGCCACTCACATCAATTATTATCACATTTGCCATCGCAAGTTATGGCTATTTGCCCATGGTCTCAATATGGAACACACCTCAGACATCGTCTCCGAAGGTAAACTCATTGGCGAAAATACCTACACGGAACGCGCTGCCAAATACACAGAGCTCGAGCTCGAAGGTGTAAAGATAGATTACTTCGATACAAGAAATAAGGTGGTACATGAGATCAAAAAGAGTGATAAAATGGAAGCTGCCCACGAGGCTCAAGTAAAGTATTATCTGTACAAACTACGGCAACATGGTATCGAAGGAGCTACAGGCATACTCGAGTATCCTAGCCTTCGCCACACGGCTCAGGTGGAACTCAGAGATCAGGATATAGTCGATATACAGCGATGGGAAGTAGAGATTCTAGAAATAGTAAATCAGAAGGAAATGCCTATTGTGATCCATAAGCCTGTGTGCAAGCGTTGCAGTTATTATGAGTTTTGTTATTGTTGATACTTTAAATCCAAAAATGGATTTAGAATTTTATAGATTAGATTATTTTTATGAAAAATTAAAGAAAGATGGCGGCAAAAGATGATATGACGATTCCTTTATTACCTATGAGACACTACCATTTATACAATCGTGGTATCAATAAAGCTGCAATTTTTTATAATCAAGAAAATTTTAGGTATTTCTTGAGCAAATACGGCCAGAAAATGAATGGTTATTTTGACACTTTTGCTTATTGTTTGCTAGATAATCATTTTCATTTGTTTGTCAGGGTCGTGGATAAGGAACAACTTTTGGCAAAAGCGGTAGATGATTTCAACATCATAAACCAAAGCTTCTGCAAGGATTATGTCCTGCCTTGGGTACATAGGATGCAGATCGATGTGGATCCCATACAAGATTTGACAAATTTTAGAAATTTGTTAAATCTATGGGATCGATACGGAGATACACAGCAAGATACATCTGAGCAGCCTGCTGATCTTAAGTCATGTAGCTTCATCGACCAACTTTGTTCATGGGTAGTTTTCGAAAGATTTAGGGGATTTATGTTGGGGTATGTTAAGGCCATAAACAAACAAGAATCTAGGACAGGAAGTCTATTGCAAAAGGGTTTTAGAAGAAAGCATGTGCCAAATATTGAGCTTGACAAAAAACAGGTATTGTTTTATATACATCACAATCCAATACACCATTACTACACTGACAACTACGTAGATTACACGTGGAGTAGTTATTGTGCCTATCTGACAGATATCCAAACGCGCATTTGTAGAAATGAAGGTATAGAATGGTTTGGCAGTAAGGATAATTACGTTCAGTATGGAGCTCAATATCTGAAAAACAAATTATCTGACAATCAATATGCAATAGATGAAGATTAATAATAAATAAGTATGAAACGCACCTACTATCTATTCAATGATGGCCGCGTGAGCCGCAAGGACAATACGCTGTGTTTCGTCGCTCGGGACAAGGACGGACATGACCAACCGACAAAATACATTCCTATCGAAACCATAGAAACGATGTATGTATTTGGGGCTTTGGATGTAAATTCCGCCTTGCTCAATTATCTAGGACAGCGACATATAAGTATGCACTTCTTTGACTATTATGAGCATTATACTGGATCATTTATGCCCAAAGATTATCTCCTAGCGGGTAAGATGCAGATAGAGCAAACGAAGGCATATATCAAAAAAGATCGAAGATTGCACATAGCGACGAGACTCATAGACGGAGCCACGTACAATATGTTGAAAAATATGAAGTATTATGATAATCGTGGAAAAGATATAGCTGACAACATAAATCAAATAGAAACATTACGCGAAAGCATATTTTATTCCACAGATATACCTACGTTGATGGGCATAGAAGGCAATTGTAGGCAAGCGTATTATAGCGCTTTTGATGCCATCATTCCAGATTTCACTATGGGCAATCGCACGAAACAACCTCCTGACAATGAGATCAATGCATTAATATCTTTTGGAAATATGGTAGCTTATACATTGACACTTGATATGATCTACCATACCCAACTCAATCCTACCATCAGTTTTCTCCACGAGCCTGGGTATCGGAGATATTCTTTGGCACTAGATATTTCAGAGGTATTCAAGCCTATACTAGTGGATAGAACCATTTTCAGGGTATTGAATAAAAAAGAGATTCAGGAAAAACATTTTGATTGCAAGTTAAATGGCTGTTATCTAAACGAGACCGGCAAAAAGACATACATGCGTGCCTGGGAAGAAAGGCTATCAGAGACCATCAAGCATAGAAATCTAAACAAAAACGTGAGTTATAAGCATTTGGTAAAATTGGAATGTTATAAATTAGCAAAATATATATTAAAA
>CALFYH010000105.1 GCA_937952155.1 uncultured Saprospiraceae bacterium | reverse complement strand
CTGCAAGTTTTCAAAATAATTTGGATGAAGTATAAATGCATTAAAATCTGCTTGATCCGATATGTTCTTATACAAAGCATGGATTTGATCAGCATGTTGAGCAATATCTTCAGCTGCAAAAACTCTTTTGTCGATAAGTTTTGATTTGTCCAAGGCTTTTCGGGCTCTGACTCTGTATTTCGATTTCATCGATTCCATATAATCATCAAAATTTTTCCATGCCGGATTTAATTCTAAGATCATCTTGGGTTGGACCGAAAATTTGGTAAACCCAGTATGATATTCGCCATTTTTCGGAGTATCGTCTGCAAAAAAATCTTTTAACAATACCATATCGGATTCGGTCCCAATGGATTTTAAATATTGATTCAATTTTTCACTAGCTTTTATTACTATATAAAATTGTTCATCGCGTGATATTGCTTCCTTGAAATAAAATCCATATCCACCTGTCAAAAGCAAATTGCCACAGACAATAGTTTGTAGATTTATCGAATTTACAACACCATGCTTGATAGGCTCCATGAGTTTCTGAACAAAAGTGGTAGATTCTGCACCTGGCTTACGCAGATTTTCTTTCAATCGCACATATTTTGATTGGAAATACACGATACCTACTGCTTTACCCGTATCTCGTATGATGCAATAATAAGGCGTAATACCTGACGCAGGGCATTTTTCTATACATCTCAGAAAATCAGGATGAAAGAATATATCATGTACTGAAGATACTTCTGACCATTCTTCTTCTATTGGCTCTATGCTATCATAGATTGTAATCGAATATTTCGAATAATCTGCATATAAATTATCGTGATGTTTTTTGCAAAATCCTTTAGTAATGGTCGTCATGTATTGTTTGCGGTTGGCAAAGTTTCATTTAATGTAGGAATAAAATGCAATAATGTGAAATTTGTTTTAACAACAATACTTTTTATTGAAGCATCTCGACAAATAAAGTGTTTTTATCGTCAAATAGTCATATCCAATAATGAATCAACCAATTCAGTCACGCCATCAGTTGCTGTCTTTTGGATAATGGTAGGCTTCAACTTTCGCTGAAATTCATAAGAACTTTTTGGATTCGGGTCGATATAATACATTTCGCAATCATTAGGCGCATAAGATACCAAGCCAGCTGCCAGATACACCTGCATGGAGGTTCCTATAATAATCAAAATATCTGCCGACATACAATGCTGTATAGCGATGTCCATCATGGGTACACTTTCGCCAAACCAGACAATGTGTGGTCGCAATTGGTGGCCTTCATCGCATAGATCACCCAAATTTAGGTCATCAGTCCAGCTATAAATTAATTTATGGGATTCTACACTACATTTTACTTTGTTGAGTTGACCATGAAGATGTATGATTTTACTAGATCCAGCGCGTTCGTGCAAGTCATCAACGTTTTGTGTGATGATCACCACTTCGTACTTTTCTTCCAATCTTTTAAGCGCTAAATGTGCCAAATTTGGATTAACTTCCTTGAGTTGTTTTCTCCTTTGATTATAGAAATCCAAAACGATTTCAGGGTATTTGTGCCAGCCATCGGGTGACGCTACGATATTGATATCATGGCCTTCCCAAAGCCCGTCACTATCTCTGAAAGTCTTTATTCCACTCTCAGCGCTTATACCTGCGCCTGTCAATATTACTACTTTTTGCATTGTATTTTTAGTCTAATAACATTCAATAATTGTACATTGTCAATATGATATGTGACATCCATAAAAGGTTAGTAACCATATTTGTCTTTCCAAATTTTATGTAGTAATTCCGCATTTTTTACCTCAGCGGCGTTATTGCCAGGTATATATAGCTTGGTGCCAATGACTTCTTGTGGCATACATTCTAGACTAGAAAATCCACCGTCAAAATCATGAGCATACTCATAACCACTGCCATAGCCAATGTTTTTCATAAGATTTGTAGGTGCATTCCGCAAATGTAAAGGAACTGGAAGATTACCTGTCATTTTGACCAATTCCTGTGCGCGTTTTATAGCCATATAGGTAGCATTGCTTTTGGGACTACAAGCGAGATAAACTGCTGTTTGTGACATGATTATCCGACCTTCAGGCATACCGATATGATGGACAGCTTGAAAACAATTATTAGCCAATAATAAGGCATTTGGATTGGCCAAACCTATATCTTCTGACGCAAGGATGATCATTCTCCTGCATATAAATAGAGCATCTTCGCCGCCTTCGATCATTCGCGCCAGCCAGTAAACTGTCGCGTCGGCGTCGGAGTTGCGAATGGATTTGATAAAGGCCGAAATCAGGTTGTAATGCTGTTCGCCGGTTTTGTCGTATAAAGCCGAAGCGCGTTGCAGCGCTTCCTGCAAATCCTCTTCAGTGATCAGGCGGCGGTTGTCAGTGTCTGGTCGAGCAGACACTGCGGCAAGCTCCAACGTATTTAGCGCCGTTCGGGCGTCGCCGCCAGTGTGCATTGCCAACCGCGCCAATTGGTCTTCAGAGGTTTCAGCATTCAATTTACCCAGGCCGCGTTCGCCATCCGCCAATGCCTGTTGCAGGATTTTGATGATTTCGGCTTCGGTCAGTTGATTCAACACGAAGACCTTCAGTCGGGAAAGCAGCGCCGAATTGATCTCGAACGAAGGGTTTTCCGTTGTCGCGCCGATCAGGGTGATCGTGCCGTTTTCAACGTAAGGCAGAAAGGCGTCTTGCTGCGCGCGGTTGAAGCGGTGAATTTCGTCCACGAAAAGAACCGTGCGGCGATGCAGTTTGGTTTTCAACTCAGCCGCCGCGCTCATCACCTGTTTGATCTCCTTGATGCCGGAAGTGACGGCGCTGAACGGGACGAATTCCGATGCCGTGCGATGAGCAATGATCTGCGCCAGCGTGGTTTTGCCTGTGCCGGGCGGCCCCCAGAACACCAGCGAAGTCAGCCGATCCTCTTCAATCATTCTGCGCAGCATTTTTCCCGCTGCCAGCAAATGTTCCTGGCCGACAAATTCGTCCAGCGTGCGCGGGCGCATGCGTTCGGCCAGCGGAGCCGATGACAAGTCGGTGTTGAACCTTTTCGTCTTCGGTTTTGCTGGCTCTCCCATTTCAGGGAAGAGGCTGGTTTCGGTTTTGCTGCTTGGCATAGCTGGAGAATAGAGCGAAGTTGCGCGAACTGTCCAGTTTGCGTCTTTCTCGGATTGTAAATTGTGACAACTCGTAGTTTTGGCCGATGAGTGAGTTGTGCAGACGCGAACTGTCCAGTTTGCGTAACAAGAGTCAAAAGGTTGACGTGAGCTTGGCGGAGTACCTAGCATGCAGGATGTTACTTTGCCG
>CALFYH010000104.1 GCA_937952155.1 uncultured Saprospiraceae bacterium | reverse complement strand
GATCTACACAGGCGAAGACACTCTTTCCCTACACGACGCTCTTCCGATCTACAACTCGCACAAATTCTTATCCCGAAACGATTTGTACCACCTACTCCACCTGAACATGAAGGCAAGAATATGGTCTATGTATTTGATAGTGAGGATAAGTTTGAACTGACTTATGATGAGCTGGTGGAAATCATTAGCAAAGCTAGAATGGCTGGTCCGAAGTTGATACCTGTCTTAGGCACCGTGAATTAAATTGTGCAGTGTTCGCACGCCACTTGAAACATAACTTGATTGGAAATGAATTTGGGCTGAGAAAAATTCAGTTCAAATTTAACCTGACGGGCACACTAAAAAATGGGTAATTGTCAGATCGAGTTTGGACTACAGCACTTTAGCTCATCGATTTACCAAAGTGCTAATCTTTACACTATTGTCTAAAATCCAGTGACCAAATTGTGATGCTAAAGCTTTTAAATTCCCTTTATTATGAATCAAAGTTAGTATGATGCTTTTCATAAAGACAGTTTACTTATAACCAGAGAGATTTTTAAACAATTCCCCCTTTTCAGTTTGCTTAGGCTATTTGATCCAGAGTTCATCTTTTTGCATCATTTTTAACATTAAATTAAATATAACCAGCGGAGTAACATTTTTTTTGTTAGAGCCGACAACTCTTTGAAAACTAAATTTAACGGTTCGCTCAGGAGCATCCAAATTAACTGGGTAGTTTTGTTTTTCTAAATACAGATGATCTCCTAACATTGGCTCTATACCAGTAATAAAATTAACAATTTGTTGCTCATCACCTTTCATTCGGCATTGAAAATGTAGAAAATTCTTACGCAGTTTTCCAAATAATAATAATATTTTAAGCGCCTTAACCATGTTCTTTTCTTTCAGTGCATCTTGCTGCCTATCATCTTTATAATGAAAATCAAGGAGAGGAATTATTTCATCTGGACGAGTCAGTTTTTTAGCCTTTTCGTAAAGTTCATCAAACCAACTCTCTTCTAAATTCTTACTATAAACATAATTCGTTTTTCTCTGTACACGACAAATTTCATAGGACCCTTGTCCTATCAGGCTTTTTCTTTCTTAAAATTGCTAGCACTTTCTTAAATTCTTCTTTTTTTCCAAAACCAATCAAACGTAGAATAGCCATTTGAACATAGTCCAAACCGTAGCGAAATAAACTTACTGAAAGTCGTCCATGCTTCTTTATTTTTATCGCTTTTTTTCGATCATGTTGCCATTCACCTGTTAAATAGCACCAACAGAAACCGATAGCTAGCACTGCTATCAATTTCTTGACTCGTCTAGGGTCTGTTAAACGAGTATTTTCAAGATTGAATCCACGTCCTTTGAGACAACTAAATAAGGTTTCGATTTCCCAGCGTAATGCATAATCACGAATAGCAGAAGCATTAAACATAGGAGAAACAACAAGTAAAAGTTCTCCATCTTCTAATCGTAGCGCACTAATATACAGTTTCACTCGACCAACCCAAATACGTCGTTTACGACATTCAGTTTGACCAACTTGAAGATGACGAAATAAATCACTAATTTTATGATTCTTGGCTAAGTGATTGGTCACAATAAAGTTTTTTTAACACGTATACAGAAGTTAATGTCATTTTCAATTAACCATGTAAACCATTTCTCACCGATAAATTCTCTGTCTGCAAACACATTCACAATACGATCTTTACCAAAAATGGAGATAAAGCGTTGAATCAAAGCAATACGCTCTTTTGTATCTGAATTTCCACGTTTATTGAGCAATGTCCAAACAATAGGTATCGCTATTCCACGATAGACGATGGCTAACATCAAGATATTGATATCTCGTTTTCCCCATTTCCAGTTGGTTCTATCCAAAGTTAATTGGACTTTATCGAATGAAAATATATTGAAAATTAACTGAGAAATTTGACGATAATCGAAATACTGATCTGCAAAGAAGCGTTGTATACGTCGATAAAATGATTGTGGTAAGCACTTGATGGGTAAGGCTTTAGATGCAGAAGAAAGATTACATGTCTGTTTTACAATTAATGCAAGCATAATCAGTGTAAAACATTTTGCATGTGACTTGTTCCACTTTAGGTATTTGTTTAAGATGAGATGTAACTCATTGAAATGTGTCATCATATTCGTCGGGCTTTGTTGCATAAATAAATTTCATCCCCATACATGTTAGATGAATACAGAATCAAAAAGCCGATACAAAACAACGAACTGGTCTGAGTACAATCAGGCTTTACGTCAACGGGGTGCTTTCACCATTTGGTTTGATCCCCAAATGCAATGGTCTGCAACACCTACTGGAAAAAAAGGACGTCAACCTACCTACACTGATATAGCAATTCAATTTGCCCTGACGATACGAAACCTGTTCCAACTGGCTTTACGCCAAACACAAGGTTTCATTCAAAGCCTTTTGCAAATGGCTCACCTCGACTGGAATGTTCCAGACTTCTCAACATTGAGTCGTCGAGCAGATAAGCTGCAGCCACTTCTACATAAATCAGCAAAAAATCCACAGGAAGACTTGCATATTTTAGTTGATAGCACAGGGATCAAAGTTACAGGTGATGGGGAATGGGTGCGTAAAAAACATGGCGTAAACCAACATCGTCAATGGCTGAAATTACATCTTGCGACAGATGCAAACAGTGGAGAAATACAAGCGGTTGAAGTCACGACCTGCCAATATGGTGATGCTGAAATGCTCCAACCTCTTTTAGATCAAATTGATGAACCCATTGCATCTGTCACGGCTGATGGTGCTTATGACACAGTGAATTGTTATGATGCGATTTTGAAACGGCAAGCAAATGTAATTATCCCTCCTCGTTCCAATGCTGCTTTATGGGCAGAAAATGAAATTGGTAAAGCAAGGAATCATGCAGTACAAGGCTGTTGGGACAAGGGTCAAAAGCAGTGGAAACGAGATATTGGTTATCATCGACGATCCCGAATAGAGGCTAAAATGTTTGCCTTGAAACGACTTGGACAAGGTGTATCTAGTCGATGCTTTAATCGTCAGGTGGTTGACTTGCAAATAAGAGTCGATATTTTGAATAAATTTACTCAACTTGGTACAGCTAAAACGGTGGCTGTTGCATAAATATCTGAAGATTAGAACAACTCTACCTTTCGTCTATTTGTGCAACAAAGCCTTTGGAAGGATGAAATGTTTTAAGATTTTATCTTGTGTATATAGAAATCGTCGTA
>CALFYH010000103.1 GCA_937952155.1 uncultured Saprospiraceae bacterium | reverse complement strand
AAAATCTTGTTCATTGAAGATTTAGACGAGTATCTTTATCATATTGATCGCATGATGATGAACCTGAAGCGCAATGGCTATTTTGACGGACTCAAAGCAGTAATTGTGGGTGGAATGACCAGTATGAACGACAACGAAATTCCGTGGGGCAAAGACGCGCTCGAGATTATTCAAGATGTACTCAAAGACACCAAAATTCCGGTAATTTATAACTTTCCAGCCGGGCATATCAAAGACAATCACGCGATCTTCGCCCAACAAACGATTCACTAACGTGGATTTACCGACATTAGGATTGCCGATGATATTTACAAAGCCAGATTTGTGTGTGTTCATTAAATTAATTTTTGTTGGCGAAACATAATATTTTCGACCAGGTCAAGTACAAAATTCGGTTTTAAGCTTCTCCAATTCAACTCATTAAATGGAGGCCCGAAGCTTATGTAATTATAAAGACGGAATTTCTGTAATTCAGATTCTACATGTTCAAATAGATTCACCAAACATACATAACCGCCATCATCTTTGACATCGTCATACCATTCTTCATAATAAGAATCATCATCACCGTGAAAGTTGAGTACATTGTCACATAATAATATGTACTTGCAAACATTGTTTTTTGATAATTCGTCCACTATTTCGCGTTTTAAAAACATTATATCATTCCCTATAGCATCGTTCCACTCACCTATAAGTTCAATAATCGCAAATTTTGCCTTATAATCCGCATAAAGCAATTTTATATATAAAGTTTCCGAACCGATATCATCCCATTGTGGATGGATATAATGATTATAAATCTTTGACGAAAACGTAAATTCGTCATATTGCCGTCCATAAAATGGTGATTTGCGATCACGTTCGGCACAATAATCGTCCCTCCAGCCCCACCAAGGTTCTATATCATGCATTTTGATGATTATTTATGGATGATCTGTAAATATTCTTACCAATGATCTCTTCTGTACTCCATGATCGTTGATCAGTAAAATCCAGTTTCCTGAAAGTGCAATTCATTTGGCATTGGTAACACATTAATGTTGTACATGGTTCTGATTGTATGGATATATCAACATCTTCTTCTGGAAGATTGGCTCGAATTATCCCTTTGAGCCTATTTATTTCGATTGCTGCTCCATTCATGTCAAAGTAAAAAGGCAGTGTCAAATGAAAATCCACATGAGACACATTTCCAAATTTCAAGTAAGTTAGTTTGTGAATATTGACCCACTGCGATGTCCTTTCATTTCGAAGTGCAGCCACGAGACAGTTGATAGCATTTATATCCGCTTCGTCCATTAGACCATTGACAGTAGTCTTAAGCACCTCATAACCAGTGTACAAAATGATGGCACCAAATGTGATCGCAAGAAGACTGTCAACCCAATGGTAACCAGTAAGATAATATACTAATAGTCCTCCTACAAGAGCCAATGTAGTATAAGTATCAGACATCAGATGTTTTCCGCCTGAAATCAAACCAATTGATTGCATTTTTTCTCCTTTGCGAATGCTATACATACCCAAAAGGTAGTTGGCAATAGAAGTGATGACCATTAAAAATATACCAACATCGAGTTTAGAAATGACTGGTGGCTTGCCAAGACGTTTTATTGCTTCGGATATTATCATTATGCCAGCTATTCCGATAAGGATACCTTCAACCGATGCTGTGATAAGCTCGACCTTGCCATGTCCGTAAGGATGATCGTCGTCTCTTGGTTTAGCAGCAAAATGCAATGCTTTTAAAGTCAGATATCCTGTGATGATATTAACTGTACTTTCAAGCGCATCAGATAATATACCCACCGAATTGGTTAGAAAAAAAGCACCGACTTTTATAATAAAAAGGATGATGCCACTTAAGAAAATGGTACGCTGTACACCGATTTTTGCTTCAGAATTATTTACCATTTCAGAAGTTTGACTAATATTGTGCTTGGACATTTAATTCCAGTTACAAAAATAGGATTAATTATGATTTGGAAAGTAAAACCTGATGTAGAAGTAATCAATAATTTCAATAAAGATACATTAGTAGCTCATTTAGGTATCGAAATTGTGGAAGTAGGCGAAGATTATATAAAATCAAAAATGCCTGTCGATCATCGTACCCGACAACCAATGGGTTTGCTTCATGGCGGAGCATCTGTAGTATTATCAGAATCAGTAGGTAGCATAGCTAGTTGGTTGGTGACAGCTGACCAAACCAAAAATATTGTCGGTATTGAAGTGAATGCAAACCATCTGAAATCAGCAAAAAGTGGCTTCGTCTTTGGTATTACCAAACCCATTAGAATAGGCAGAACTTTACATGTATGGAATACTGAAATTTACGATGCAGATGACAATCTCCTTTGTGTTTCAAGACTTACCGTGATGGTCAGCTTATGATTTTAATAGTTTGAAAACTCGGTTGAGTTCGCTAATCTGTAGATCATTGCCCAAAACAATAACACGTCCTTCTGATTCAACTTTTTGGTTAAAATCTGGATTTACAATGTATTCTCCAGCCTTGTTTTTATATCCGATCACAGTACAACCTGTTTTTTCTTTAATTCGCAATTCATCAATGGTGGATACATTGGGTTGACGCTGCAAAGGAATTTCTTGTACATTCATTTTGCCAGAATGAGAAGAAGAAAGGTTATCCAAAAACTCTATCAAATCAGGAGCTACAATTAGACTAGCGATATGTTCGCCTCCGATTTTGTCTGGCATAATAACGCTTTGAGCTCCAGCGATTTTCAATTTTTTAAAACTTGACTCTTCACTTGCTCTGCTGTAAACTACAATATTTGGGTTCAATTGCCTTGCAGTAAGTGTGATGAAAACATTGTCGGCGTCTGATGGAAGTGTAGTAATGAGAAATGAAGCATTACTTATTCCCGCTTTCATAAGAACTTCATCTTCTGTACCATTGCCTTCGATATACAGCAAATCTTCTTCATTGAGTTGGTCTAAAACTTGTCGATTTTGTTCGACGATTACAAAGGGCCGATTGTAGGTTTTTAGCTTATTTGCTGCTTGTGTTCCATTTCTACCATAACCACAAACTATGATATGCCCTTTTAACTTGTTAATTTTTTGCTGCATTTTTTTTGTTTTAAAGATATAAACAGAATTTATAGATACTAAATATGCCGAAATGGTAGTAACAGCATAGGCAAAAATAAAAATGCTAAATAGAATAAGGAAGGATGTAAATATTTTGCCAGCCGAATCAAGTGGTACTACTTCTCCAAATCCTACAGTACCTACGGTAATAATGGTCATATAAAATGCATCGACCAAACTATATCCAAACCAAAAATAATAACCAGAAATACCTATCAATAATAAAATACCCACAAATGTTAAAGCCCTAATCAAACCTGACCGGGCAAAAACATTATTTGGATAACTTTTGTATTTCATCAGAGTTATGGTGCTAAACGATCAATTCTCCAACCACCATTTTCATGTTCGCTGTATAAAATCCTGTCATGTAATCTACTAGGTCTTCCTTGCCAAAATTCTATTTCGACAGGAGCTAATCGATATCCACCCCAAAAATCGGGCAAAGGAATAATATCTACATCTTTGAATCGTTCTATAGTTTCAGCCAAATTTTGCTCTAGAATATCGCGAGAATCAATGATTTTACTCTGAGGAGATACCCAAGCGCCGATCTGACTTTCTCTTGGCCTTGAATGAAAATATGCTTCTGATTCTTCTCGACTGACCTTACTTATCGGGCCACTGATACGCACTTGTCGCTCTAGTCCCAACCACAAAAAAACCATGGATCCAACAGGAAATTGCTTGATATCCTTTGCCTTATCACTGGTATAATTGGTATAAAAGATCGGAAGAGCACACGTCTGAACTCCA
>CALFYH010000102.1 GCA_937952155.1 uncultured Saprospiraceae bacterium | reverse complement strand
ATATTCCTATTTTTGTGCCTTTAAAGTTAATCCTGAAACTCATCACATACCTTAAATAGCAAATATGAGCTGGTTCAAAAGACTCAAAGAAGGTATTCAGACCGCAACAAAGAATAAAAAGGAAACACCGGATGGCCTTTGGCACAAATGCACAAGGTGCAATATGCTTACTACGGTAAAAGACTTGAGGGAACATCTATATATATGCCCCAAATGTGATTATCATACACGAATCAGTTCAGCTGATTATTTTGATATTTTGTTTGATGGTAAATACACCAGACTTTTTGACGAAATAGTGTCTGTCGATATGCTTGATTTTAAAGATGTCAAGTCATATGAAGACAGACTTGCTGAGGCATATAAGAAGACCAACCTTAAAGATTCGATGGCTGTAGCTGCTGGTAAGGTCAATAAATATCCATTGATCATTGCCTGTATGGATTTTGGTTTTATTGGTGGATCTATGGGATCTGTTGTAGGTGAAAAGATTTCTAGAGCTATCGACTATGCTATAGTGCACAGGACGCCACTTATGATTATTTCTAAATCAGGTGGTGCCCGTATGATGGAATCTGCATTTTCGCTAATGCAGATGGCAAAATCTTCAGCAAAACTGTCCTTACTAGCAAAAAATGGAATTCCTTACCTTTCCATGATGACTGATCCGACCACTGGCGGTGTGACGGCTTCATTTGCTATGCTCGGAGACATCAATTTTTCTGAGCCAGGCGCACTTATAGGATTTGCTGGTCCACGTGTCATCAAAGAAACAATAAAAAGAGATTTGCCAGAAGGATTCCAAACATCAGAATATCTTTTAGAACACGGATTTTTAGATTTTATAGTCCATCGCAATGACTTGAAAAACAAGCTGACGGATATCTTGGCTTGCTTTGACATCAAAAAATCAGATGCTGAACCACTCGAAGAAGCTGTTTAATCAGCGATCAGTGATATTTTGTCATTGATTTCAACTTCTCCACAGTGACCGCCACTTCTTCTTCTGTATTGAAAGCAGAAAAAGAAAATCTTATGGTTTTCCTATCTTTTTGATGGCCGATTGCTTGTAAAACATGGGAATCTTCTTCTATTCCAGAAGTACAAGCACTGCCAGATGATGCTGAAATGCCTGCAATATCCAAATTCATAACCAACATTTCTGCTTTAGGGCCTGGAGGAAATGATACACTCAAGACATGGGCCATAAAGTTATCATCCTGATTTCCATTATACATTATATCATCCAAAGTTGTACTCAAACCAGTTTTGAATTTGTTTCTAAGGGCTAAAATTTTAGCATAATTGGTCTCCATGTTGGCGGTAGAAATCTCTAATGCCTTAGCCAAACCTGCAATTCCAGCTACATTTTCGGTGCCAGCTCTCATATTTCTCTCTTGGGCGCCACCGTGAATGTATGGTGAAATAATATGCTGATTGCTGATAAATGCAAATCCTGCACCTTTGGGACCGTGAAATTTATGAGCAGAGCCCGAAAGAAAATCAATATGGTCATCTTGCACATTAATCGGATACTTACCAATGGTTTGTACAGTGTCACAATGGAAAAGCGCTCCATATTGCCTGCAAATGCCACCAATAATTCTTATAGGAGCCATTGTGCCTATTTCATTATTGCCATGCATGATTGTGACCAATGTAGGTACCGACGATGCTTGTAATACTGTTTCCAGCTGATTTATATTTACTAATCCGAATGCGTCTACATCAAGTAAAACAACATCACAACTTCCTTTTTTACTTAAATAGCCTAAGCTATGAAGGATACAATGGTGTTCAGTAGGTGTACTTATAATCCGTTTGATACCCAAATCCTGAACACAATTTTTAATAATCATGTTATTAGCTTCCGTTGCACATGATGTAAAAAATATTTCACTTATAGAAGATTGAATG
>CALFYH010000101.1 GCA_937952155.1 uncultured Saprospiraceae bacterium | reverse complement strand
GTGGAGGAGTGCCTCAATACACTTTTGTTTGGAACACCTCAGATACTTCAGAGGATTTATCTAATCTAGTGGGTGGAAATTATGCAGTTACTGTTACAGATTTTTGTGGTACAACAGCTTCAACATCTAAAGATATTGAACCCGAAGGTTTATTTTTAAAAACTGTATCCATCATGAAAGACTCAACAAACAAATGTGAACTTTCGTTAAATGCAATAACCAATGTTTCAAGCAATAATTTCAAATACCAATGGTCCACATCCGAAGATTCTGCCAAAATTATCATAGACAAAATTGGCACATATACTGTTACAGTTACTGATATTTGTGGTACAACAGCTACTAATTCCATTCAAATATTACTCGAAGATTTCAGTCGAAAAGATCTCGTATATGCCAATGTCTTTTATCCAGATGGCCTTAATGTCAAGTTATCAAGTCTTATGACCGCTGCTGATACTATGAATTTATTGACAGCCCGTCAGTATGATCTTACCTTCGGTCCTGTCAATAAAGATGAATATTGCATAAAAAATATTACCAAATATGAATTTTTTGTGTACAACAGATTTGGTCAATTGGTATTCGAATCCGACAATGTTGCAAAAGAATGGGACGGCACCTACAAAGGTGATTTGGCTCCATCAGAAACATATCTCTGGGTAGTGAGATACACGGTGCTTGGAGCAGAAAAAGTTTTAAAAGGCAGTGTTACCTTGCTTCGGATTTAGCGATTTTATATTGTACGTATATACATAATAATGAGCCTGTTACATTCCCATGTACAGGCTTTTTTTAATCAAACAAAAAACAGACTTGACCCATGTTTGAGAAAATAGAACACATCGGCATAGCTGTCCACAACTTGGACCAAGCTGAGTCATTGTACGAAACACTACTTGGCACAGCATCATATAAAAGAGAAATCGTAGATTCAGAACATGTCATTACTTCATTTTTCGGTACTGGGCCAAATAAAATTGAACTATTGGCAGCCACTGATGAGATGAGCGCAATTTATAAATTTATAGAAAAAAAAGGTGAAGGTATCCATCATATTGCGTTTGCAGTGGAAGATATTTATTCAGAAATGCAAAGACTCAAAAATGAAGGATTTACTTTACTCAATGAAGAACCAAAACGCGGTGCTGACAATAAACTTGTCTGTTTTGTGCATCCTAAATCTGCCAATGGCGTCTTGATAGAACTTTGTCAGGAAATAATAGAAGTATCTGAAGAATGAATCTAACTTGGGTAGAATATGTTGTGGTTTTGGTGGGTAGTTTTATAGCTGGATCGATCAATACACTCGCAGGAAATGGCTCCGTCATCACGCTAAGCTTACTGACCGAGCTCGTAGGCCTTCCGCCCAATCTCGCCAATGGCACAAATCGTGTAGGTATGCTACTCCAAGCAGCTGGATCTAGTCGTGGATTTGCTGCAAACAAAGTAGCAGACATGTCCAAAGCTAGGCCCATCATTATTCTAACCATCATCGGCGCTATAGGTGGTGTATTGACCGCTACCAAGGTATCTAATGATCAGTTTATGTTTGTATTCAAATATCTCATGGTACTTATGTTGGTTGTCGTCCTAGTAAAACCCGAAAGATGGCTCAGTGAGACCACAGATAAGCCATTGTCTCGGTGGCTGAGCATTCCTATATTTTTGGTACTTGGCTTTTATGGTGGATTTATCCAAATGGGTATGGGCATCTTCTTTATTGCAGTAATGGTGCTTTTGTCTGGATATAGCATCATCGCTGCCAATGCCATCAAAACGATCGTAGTTATGATTTATACCACCATTGTTTTAGCCATTTTCGCTTGGAAAGGATTGGTAGATTGGGAAACTGGGATCATTATGGCTTTTGGACAGACTATTGGTGGATATTTGACGGCGCTGTATGCTGTTCGGATGCCCAATATTAATCTGTGGGCTTATAGATTACTGGTTGCTATTATCCTTTTGGCTATTTTGGTCCAGTTCAATTTTATACATTTGTAATCTTGAAAACTGTTAGCAAACATAAAAATTAAAAATCCACACCGAAACTAAGGTAAAGTTTAGGCGCTTGTATGATCCGAGTGTCAATGCCCCAACCATAATCCAGTTTCACAAAATAACCCAATAGCTGAGTTCTAATGCCTGTACCAAATCCCATTACCAAAGGATCTCTAAAATACTCGACATGT
>CALFYH010000100.1 GCA_937952155.1 uncultured Saprospiraceae bacterium | reverse complement strand
TCCGGAATTTCAGCAAAAACAATTGCGAGCTATTATCAAATTCTTGAAGACACCTTGATTGGCTTTTTCTTCTTCAAACCTCTTAATATTTTCCTGCAATCGCTCTTTTTCTGGGTCATAAAACCTTGGTATATAATCAAAGCTACGCGGCTTAATACTCCTGCCAAAACCTATTTTTAACATGATATGAGCGAATTATTCAAATACTAAACATCAAACTGGCTATCAGTGTTTAAGATGCATTATGCGTCAATATTGGCGTATTTAGCATTTTCTTCTATAAACTGTCTCCTTGGTGGTACTTCATCGCCCATAAGCATACTAAATATTCTGTCAGCTTCCATTGCATCATAAATGGTGATTTGGCGCAGCATTCTATTATTTGGGTCCATGGTTGTTTCCCAAAGCTGCTCAGCATTCATCTCTCCTAGACCCTTATATCGTTGTGTCTTGATGCTAGAATCTTCTTTACCGTTTGAATAATTCTCAATTGCTGCCTTACGCTCCTCATCATTCCAACAATAGATAAAGTTTTTACCTTTCTTTACTTGATAAAGCGGTGGTGCAGCTATATAAATATGCCCTTGCTCGATTAGCGGCTTCATATACCTGAAAAAAAAAGTCATTATCAAGGTAGAAATATGGCTTCCGTCCACATCGGCATCACACATGATGACTACTTTATGATATCTTAGCTTCTCTATATTTAGGATTTTTTCGCCATCTTTTTCCTCAATACTAACACCGAGGGCCGTAAACATATTTTTTATCTCCTCGTTTTCATATATTTTATATTCCATGGCTTTTTCTACATTAAGTATCTTACCTCTTAATGGCAATATAGCTTGAAAATTTCTGTCTCTACCCTGCTTTGCAGTACCACCTGCCGAATCACCTTCCACCAAAAATATCTCTGATTCATTAGGATCTTTAGAACTACAGTCGGATAATTTTCCAGGCAAGCCACTACCTGTCAGTACATTTTTGCGTTGTACCATTTCACGGGCTTTTCTAGCAGCATGTCGCGCTGTTGCTGCGAGTATGACTTTGTCTATAATACGTCGAGCCATACCTGGATTTTCTTCCAAATAAGCTTTCAGTACATCACCAACACATCGAGATACTATACCTGTTACCTCAGAGTTTCCTAATTCACCTTTAGTTTGTCCTTTGAATTGTGGCTCTGGCACCTTTACAGATACTATCGCTGTCAATCCTTCTTTAAAATCCTCACCAGAAATCTCTAATTTTAGCTTGGCAAACATGCCATTATCATCACCGTATTGTTTAAATAACCTAGTGATGGCTCTTCTGAATCCAGCAACGTGCGTGCCGCCTTCTCTCGTATTGATATTATTTACATACGAAAAAATATTTTCTTGATATCCTGTATTATACTGCATTGCCACCTCAACTTCTACATTGTCTTCCTTTCCAGTGACATAGATCGGCTCATCAATAAGTGGTGGTCTTGTTTCGTCCAAATATTTGACAAACTCTTTCAATCCGCCTTCAGAATAGAAATCTTGACGCTTGAAATTGCCTTCTTCATCCGTTTCTCTTTGATCTATCAAGGAAAGTAACAATCCTTTATTCAGGTATGCTAATTCGCGAATTCTTCCTGCAAGTGTGTTAAAACTATATTCTACAGTTTCAAGAAATATGGTTGGATCTGGTCTGAAAGTAACTTGTGTGCCTCTTTTATCCGAATCACCCATGGTCTTTACAGGACCTAATGGGATACCTTTACTGTATTCTTGTTCAAAATATTTTCCATCACGGTGAACTTCCACTCGTACATATTCCGAAAGGGCATTTACACAAGATACACCCACACCATGGAGACCACCAGACACTTTATAGGTATCTTTGTCAAATTTACCACCAGCATGGAGCACGGTCATTACTACTTCAAGAGCTGATTTTTGCAATTTTTCATGCATACCTGTAGGAATACCACGACCATTATCCTTCACAGTAATGCTATTATCCTTATGGATGATGGTATCAATATGTGTACAATGACCTGCGAGATGCTCATCTATCGAGTTGTCTATAACTTCCCATACAAGGTGATGCAATCCTTTAGAATCTGTACTACCAATGTACATCCCAGGTCTCTTCCTTACCGCTTCTAATCCTTCAAGTGCCTGAATGTTATCGGCACCATATTCATTCTTTTTGAGTTCTTTATTATCGCTCATGCTATCATTTAAATATTTTCTTTAACAGGTATTTTTCAGCTCGTATCATAAATATTAATTAAAGCTTATAATGTCCCGTCATTTAGGGGTGCAAAGATACACATTTTATATTAAGTTTCAAAACTCAAACACGTAATAAAGCATCAGATAACTTATTATATGGCAATAACTTACACAATAATATTTTACTACACCGTCTGTCGTAAATAGGGCTAGCCTTTAAGAAGAAAAAGTAGAAACAAAACTAGTTTCTAAGCTTATCTAAAAGTGTGACTGATCCTGAATAATCTATAACTTTGCCATCAATAAATAGGGCTTTGGCAGTATAAACAAATACGCC
Organism: uncultured Saprospiraceae bacterium; assembly: GCA_937952155.1. Taxonomy (GTDB): domain Bacteria; phylum Bacteroidota; class Bacteroidia; order Chitinophagales; family Saprospiraceae; genus OLB9. The sequence continues at coordinate 12,833 of CALFYH010000100.1, read as the reverse complement.
TGGATCCAGTCTTTGTGATCTGAATGTTCCATCCCAACCATCAGTTCCTGCTGGATCTGGCACATAATTGGATTTCTCAAAAACCATATTTCCCCAACGGTCATAGATATTGAAAGCAAGTATTTTTTCGACACCAGGGCCAATTACAGCTTGGAAGAAGTCATTATTCCCATCCTTGTTCGGAGTAAACACATTGGCAAAATAGACGTTTCTAACATTTTTGACTTTTATTAATACATCATCAGAACCAGTACAACCGTTGAGATCGGTAACCGTAAGGATATAGGTCTGCGTCTCACTTGGCTCAGCTTTAATTGACGAACAATCGGTAGAAACACATTCCAATCCTTCGAAAGGAGTCCAAATCAAAGTATCGATTCCTGCTGGTGCATCAATAAATGAATTTATTATTTGTGAAGATAAGCCTAATTGTACCTCTAGGTCAGCCCCAAGATCAACTTCTATTGGTTCAGGTTGATTAATAACTATAGTTGTATCAATCGAACATCCTGCTGAATCAATAAGACTTACAATATATTGTCCCGCGAAAACGCTAATACAGGTATCCAATGGAAATCTAATAGCATTATTTAAATTCCTTATTTGAAAAGTGTACTTATTTCCTGTCCCACCAGTTACATAATCTACTGATATACAAGTCTTATCACCATAACAAACTGGTTCGAAAGGTGTATTAATTTTACCTTTAAGTGGCGCTGGCGCTGTTAATGTTTGGCAGATCGTATCTTTACATCCGAAATTGTCCGACACCGTAGCACAATAAGTACCTGGTGTCAAATTAATTGCAACATTTCCATTAGTGTTAACTCCTGACTGCCATGATATTGTTTTTATACCTGGATTACCACCGGTAGTCATAATGGCTAATTTGCCGTTGTCTTGATTGTTGCAATCCAACACAACAGAAGCAGCTAGATCTATACTTGCCTCCAATTTACTTGGTTGTGTCAATGTAAATGAATCTCGTTGTGTACAGTTATTGTTGTCAGAAATGGTAACAAAATACGTACCTGCTGGGATATTTGTCAATGTAGGACTATTCCTTCCATTTTCCCAAGAATATGTATAAGAAATACCTGTACCACCTTGAGCTTCTATAGTCACCGAGCCATTTGTATCTCCGAAACAAGTTGGGTTTTGAACCAGTGTTTTAGTTTGGTCAATTTCCAATTTTGGGAAGGTGCCTATATTGAAACGTACTGTATCCGAATAACATCCACCCAAAAATCCGACCACCCAAGCATCACCTGCTGGAAGATCTGTCACGAACTGAGCTGTTGTTCCATTAGACCAAATATAGGACAAATTCAACGGATTAGTTAAAAAAGCAGCTTGCCCTGTACTCAATCCAAAACATGTGACGTTCCTAGTTTCCGGTGCAGAAAATGTAATCTCATTAGGTTGTGTAATAGTAACTTCAGACTCAGTCTCACATCCAGTTGGACTGATCGCTTTTACGATATAAACACCAGCTTTAGCATTCAACACATTGTCTGTATCTATGATATTGCTGTTTACTTTTTGTCTCCATTCAAATTTATATCCCGTTGGGTTTCCACTAAGTGATACTTCTACTTTACCATCATCGCCAAAACACGGTGCATTTGTAACTGTGGTTACTATGGTTGTCGCATTGCCATCTTTAATTTCAAACGGTTTCTCTCCACTGTTACAGCCATCTGTTGTGATGATTTGAACTGAATAATTTCCAGGCGCTAGGTTAGAAATTGTACTGGTTTTGTAAGGTAAAATATTGCCAATGCCATCTCTCCAAAATATCTCAAACATAGGAGATGAACCGCTAGAAAACTGAGGAACTACTGTAGCTGAACCGTCATTCTTTCCTGCACAAGTTACATCCTTTGTAGTAATAAGCAAGGTCAATGTTCCTACATTATTAAATACAAAAGATTTCGACTCGGTGCAATTATTAGCATCTGAAACGACTACGCTGTACGTACCACCACCTAAGTTAGAAAGTTGGTTGACGTTTCCTGCTGCTGGAGACCAATTATAGGAATATGCACCTGTTCCACCTACCGGATTAATAGTAATAGATCCTGGGTTGGCACAATCGGGATATACCAAGGTTTCATTGATTATTAATTTTTCCGGTTCATTGATTGTAAATGTGGCTCTGCCCGTACAGCCGGCATTATCTCTGGCCGTCACTGTATAATTGCCTTTTGGCAAGTCATCCACTATAAAAACACCTCCTAAAACTGAACCTGGAATATTCGGATTCAAAACATAACCATATCCTGAACCAGGACTTGCTTTAAAACGAATATTTCCATCACTTTTCCCAAAACAAGAGATATCATTTACTACCATCGTATCAAAAGATACAGTTTTTTTGAATGGAACAATAATACTCTTTTCTACAATACAGCCTACAGAGTCGATTACTTCTATTTTATTAAGTCCAGGAATGCCATTTGTAATATCAAACGGACTATTGAATGGCTTTGGATTAGAAAATGTATTTAGTTTGTAAGTATAATCATAAGCTCCACCAAATTGTGTTCCACCTCGTGCATTTAGAATGGTAATTTTCCCATCATTAATACCCATACAAGAAGCAGAGTCCTTTAGGACTAAGTCAAACTTAAGTGTATCTATATTCAAATCAAATGTTTCTGTAAAATCACAACCATTAAAATCTGTGATTGTCACAGTATAGGTATTGATAGGCAAATTACCAATTGAGTCAAGGCCAGTTATTAAATTGGACCATTGATACGAATATGGCGAAAGGCCTCCAGTTACGTTTCTTATATTGATATACCCATTTCTTCTATCAGGACAAGTTGGTCTTTTCACCACAGTATCTATGGCTATTGGTGTACCATCGTTTGAGATTATTATTTGTTTTGTAGATGTATTTCCTGCACCATCGGTAACAGTAAGCGTATAAGGACCAACTGGAATACCCGAGATTATTTTTCGTTCACCATCTATAGTGGTAGTTCCAGAATAACCACCTGGATTGATCGTATAGTTATATGGTGGTGTACCGCCAGTCGCATAAAAAGTCAGTTTGCCACCAGCTGGAATGTTATTCTGGTCTGCATCACAACTCTGAACATATGTAGCTAAATTGGGTGAAATGATTTTGATCGTACCTGTATTGGAAACTATTTCTTCTGTAGTGAAGCTATTACCATTATTATCAACTTGACCAATTTCTATGTCCAATAGCTGCCCATTAAAATAAACAGGCGAAATATTTCCTGGATCTCCTATCAACGTAAAACAAATTTCAAAAAGTATGGATCCATCTGGAATCGTTGTAGGTGCCGCAATCCAAACAAAATTTATATATCCATTTGAAGCATTAAAACAATTAAAATTTGTATTATCAATATTTGGAGATAATGCCGAGTTTGTAAAAGATGTTGGGCAATCAGGTATAACCAATGCTGCATTATATGAAAGATTAAGCTGAATAGATTCTACATTCGTAAAATTATTGGCTGTAACTGTAAGACATACTGTGCTTCCCTGTACACCCATACCGCTCGTCACGTTAAACTCTACAGGCGGTAAAGGCTGAGCTATTAGAGTCAGTTGTGATACCAATAGAATTAAAAAGCTAAATATTGTAGATTTTCTTAATATCATAAGAATTATGATTTTGCTGAATAAGTAAATGAGATTAAAAAAATGCAAATATATGTATTATTTTAATAATACATCATGTGCGCTTGAGGGAAACTGTTGAATTGAAACGTAAAGGTAAGAATTTATGTTGTTTTCTAAATAGAAATTTTATACAAATTGATATAAATAAAAAACCCGGCTTTTTATTCCGGGTCTTTATATTTTAAAGTATGAATGGGCTAGAATTTAAATCCCACAGTCAATGCACTCCTTGTTCTGGTAGTTTTGATATTTGCCAATGGATCAAAATCAGAGTCAATGACCACATAAGGGTTGTATCCTTCTACATTTTCTGCTATTCTAAATCCTAAATCAATAAAAAAATTGTCTTCTCTAAAACCCAAACCGAAAGATATCTTATTGTTAGTATGTGTATCTGCATTATATGGCGATTGTTCAAAGCTATATCCACCTCTGACTCTTAGATTTTTGTATCCAAATTCTGTACCTAAACGTACATTGGTCGCTGTACCTAGTTTTTTCAAAATTGTTCTGTTTACCTCATTTGTATATTCTATTTCTCCAGCATCAGAACTGTAAGCTGTGCCATTGTAATTTGAATTGGTATAATCTAAGTGTTCAATATCGGCATTGATAAATCCCCTAATATCGCCAATTCTGTATATATATCCAGCACTACCTATAGCGCGCCAAGGTGTAGAAATTTTGTATTCAAAGGTACCATCTGGAGAAGTATAATCGTATTGCTGATAACCTTGATGATCAGTAAATGCATACTCTAATGCTGTACTATAATCATCCGAGAACTTATACCAAGTTGGTGAATGAAATGCACCACCTATGCGGATATTATTTAGTATTTTGTAAGTAAATCCAGCTTTAAAATTTATCCCCACACCAGAAGTATTAAGTCTTTCAGTGTATTTAAGCTCATTAAATACTGGAATGAAATCTCCATCGTCTGATTCGCGATAAACTTTCTCTTCTTCAAATGAACCGAATGGAACTCCTACTGACAAGCCCATATTTAACTGGTTGTTGTATTCACCAGCCCAACCAACGGTAAGTTCATTGATTCCTCCTTTTTGTGTGATTTCTTGGGTTCTATCTACTTGTTGGTCAGCTGAGCCAAAATCTGTTTCATAATTATTATCTTTATCAGCATCGTAAATAGCGCCAGTATTATAGGCTGGATAAGCTATAAAATCATCCAGTTCATCCACGGTATATCCATTGGCTTTCTCAGCAAAATAAGTGGCGATCGAACCTGGTATTTTGCCTTCTATCAATACCTTGCGACCCAAATCTGCTGTGCGCGAAAATCCCAAAACAACATTTGAACTTGTCCATTTCGATCCTGGGTTGGAAGCTATTATAAATCCAATATTGTCGAGGCTTATGCCTGTACCTTTAGATAATTGATTATTTACAGAATTTTTGTCAAACCATGCATCGGTTTTATATCCTCTCAGAGATGGTGTAAAGGTAAATTCAGAAACTCTATAATCTGCTATTCCCGCTGGATTGATATTCACAACCGAAAAGTCGCCACCCATCGCACCGAAGGCACTTCCTGCTCCTAGGGTGCGCGCTGTTCCCAATTGATCTATAGCTGACCATCTTACGACATCGGTCAGATTTTGAGCCTGGCTGCTTTGATATATTATGATGGCAAAAACGAATAAAAGATAATTTTTCATTTTAATTTGGGTTTTTAAGTATAAAAATTTGACTGAAAGTGATTCAGAATATGTTTTAAATAAAAGGGCCGAATAACGATTAATTATCCCAGCCCTTTAATATGTATTTTATGCTATAAATTAGCGAATTTATTGCTAGCTATCAGCCACCTCTTCGAGATCCACCTGATCTAGAACTTCCGCCGCCGCTATGAGATGAACTACTTCCAGAAGATCTTGACGAACCCATATTACTTCCAGAACTACTGCTTCTAGAAGAACTAGAATTCCAAGAATCATTTGAAGAACCATTGTCATAAGTTGACCTTGATTCTGTCCTTCTTGAAGGTCTTTCCTCTGATCTTCTTGAAGGTGCAGGACTTGTGGAGTTATTTTGTTGACTGTATCTATCCTGTTTCCTGCTTGTATTTGATGAAGCTCCGCTTTCACTTCTTTCATTCACAGTACTTGGGTTTGAATAAATTCTAGATCTATCTGTGCGTCTTACTGACTCATCGCTATTATTACCCAAAGCTGACTTGATATCGCCCTTAAAAGTTCGGTCAGTTCTTTGACTTCTTGATGAAGTTTCTAAGTTAGCATTTGCTTTATCTACATTGAGGTCGTTATTACCTCCTGAGATTATCCTTCTTGGAGAAGCATCTCTGCCTTTAGTAGATGAAGAAAGCGATCCGCCTTTTCTACTTCCATAGACTTTATTTGAATATTCGGTATTGTTATTCCAATTTGAGCCATTCCAACCATTTCCATAATATACATTTCCGTAGTAATTGTTACCCCAAGAATTGCCACAATATCCATAAGAATTCCAGCCCCAGCCGCTATTCCATGAGTTCCAGCCCCATGGGTTATTCCAAGAATTATATCCCCAGCCACTATTCCATGAGTTCCAGCCCCATGGGTTATTCCAATAGCTGTACGACCATGGCCTATTCCAAGAATTCCAGCCCCAGCCTGTACCTATAAATACATTGACTCCGCTATTAGAGTAGTATGGGTCATAATAATAGTTGCTATACCAATTATCAAAACTGCTATAATTCTGAACTGGTCTGTGAAATCTTCTGATACGATCTGAATAGGAGTATTCATCGTAATTATCATATTCATCACTATCATAATCCGAACCTTTGTAGTAATCGGAATCAGTATCAGAATATCTGGTTTCTGTCAAAGTTACATCTTCATTTTTGGCTGTTTCGTCCTTTTTGTAATCATAATACAGATCATCAAACTGGGCCGAAAGGCTAATAGATGTCATCAAACAAATCGCAATAAAACTAATTGAAAAAAATCGGGCTCTCATGAAATTAATTTTAAATTTATTATTTTGATCGCAATAAATAAGTCTTTCTTAAAAAATCGAGTGCAATTTATTACTTTTGCACCAATTATTACGTTAAAAATCACTTAAAGTTGTACATATCAAATGTTAATGTCTTCATTTAGGCATTTTTATAACTTAAAGTACGAAACTATGACGTATTTGTGATGGTATAAGTTCATTATTTCAGCATCTTAATTTAATTTTAACAAAAAGCAGACAATAATTCATTTTATAATGGCAAAAGAGATAACAAGCAGGGATGAAAATTATTCTTTATGGTATAATGATATTGTAAAAAAAGCTGGTCTTGCAGACAATTCCGCAGTACGAGGATGTATGGTCATAAAGCCTTATGGCTATGCCATTTGGGAAAAGATGAGAGACCAATTGGACAAAATGTTTAAAGAGACTGGCCATGTGAATGCTTATTTTCCTCTGTTTGTCCCTAAAAGTTTGTTTGAAGCTGAAGAAAAAAATGCTGAAGGATTTGCTAAAGAATGTGCCATCGTAACACATTATCGTCTGAAAAATGATCCTGAAAATAAAGGAAAACTCATGGTAGATCCTGAAGCCAAACTGGAAGAAGAACTCATAGTGAGACCTACGAGTGAAGCCATCATCTGGAATACATACCGAGATTGGATCCAATCTTACCGTGATCTGCCAATTCTAATCAATCAATGGGCCAATGTCGTTCGTTGGGAAATGCGTACTCGACCATTCTTACGTACAGCAGAGTTCCTTTGGCAAGAAGGACATACGGCACATTCTACCAAAGAAGAAGCCATCAGCGAGGCTAGACAAATGCATGATGTATATGCGGAATTTGCGGAGTCATTCATGGCAATGCCTGTAATCAAAGGATATAAAACCGAAAATGAGCGCTTTGCAGGTGCTGATGATACATTTACGATAGAAGCGCTGATGCAAGATGGCAAAGCATTGCAAGCTGGTACATCACACTTCTTGGGTCAAAATTTTGCAAAGGCATTTAATGTGACTTTCAGCAATGACAAAAACGAAAATGAATATGTGTGGGCCACATCTTGGGGCGTATCTACAAGGCTGATTGGAGGACTCATCATGACGCACTCTGATGACGAAGGTTTGGTCTTACCTCCAAAATTAGCGCCAATCCAAGTGGTAATTGTCCCTATTCCAAAACCAGATCCAGAACTCATTGCCAAAGCGGAAGATATCGCTGAAGGTTTAAAAGCATTGGGTATCAGTGTGAAGATTGATGTAGATGACACCAAGAGACCAGGATTTAAATTTGCAGAATACGAGATGAAAGGCGTGCCTGTAAGATTGGGTCTAGGCAAACGAGATATCGAAAATAATACCATAGAAGTAGCAAGAAGAGATACCAAAGAGAAAATAACCATAGGCATTGATCTCGTCGTCGCATATGTAGAACAATTGCTCGAAGATATCCAACAAAACTTGTTTAACAGAGCAAAACATTTCAGAGATAGCCATATTACCCAGGTTGATACATTTGATCAGTTCAAAGAAGTATTGGAGACCAAAGGCGGTTTTATATCTTGTCATTGGGACGGTACTTCGGAGACAGAAGAAAAAATCAAAGAAGAAACCAAAGCGACCATTAGATGTATTCCGTTGGACATGAAGGAAGAAAAAGGCCTTTGCGTTTATTCTGGAAAACCATCTGAGGGTAGAGTTATTTTTGCCAAAGCTTATTAATATTTTTTAACATAAAACGACCAGAAATATGACTTTCGAAATAGAGGGTATCCTCCATAAAATATTTGACGTTGAAAGCAAATCAGCATCCTTTCAAACGAGAGAATTTGTCATCACCACAGAAGGGACTTATCCGCAATTCGTAAAGTTTCAGCTTACTCAGGATAAGTGTGGAATAATCGATACATGTCAGGAAGGCGAAAAAATCAAGGTTTCTTTCGATCTTCGTGGTAGAGAGTGGCAAGGCAAATATTTTACCAATCTGAATGCCTGGAAAGTGGACAAAGCAGCCAATGTAGCGCAGACTTTTCAAGCGGCAGCATCATCAGCACCAATGACACCACCAGTATTTGAAGAAAATACAGATTTTGGCTCAGGTTTGCCAGCTGATTTTGACGATCTACCATTTTAATATCCATTCATAACATATGGCCTATCGAAGGATAAAAAGATATCGCACCAGACAAGATATTATTCGAGCTTTTTATAAAAAATTTCGGATTTCCATCTGGTTTTTTCTGATATTTATGGTGATTTGGGCCTGGATGAGAAGAGTTTCATTAATGGATTATCTATCCACATACTTCTATTGATTTTATCGTAAAATGTATAGATAATTGATTATAGTGGCCCGTATTTTCGATTAGTGCGCAATGAGATTTTCCCACATCATATCAGCGACCATTGTGTTACCTAAATCGTTGAGGTGGACGCGGTCATTGGTAAGCGTGCCTTTGTCGCTATTTGTTTTATTATGATTTAGATTGTATTCCAAGAATGCTTTTCGGAAGTCAATTACCTTGGCATTATTATCAAAGGCTGTTTTTCTAATAATTTTAGAAATTTCATTCAAGTCGCCATCTTGTGGGTTAGAATTGTCAGTTTTTTCGCCAATGCAAGCTGGCGTACAACAAACCACTTTGATACCTTTATCACTACATTTTTTGATAATTTCACTATAAAATACCACAAATTTGTCAAAATCTGTCCCTGTGCCGAATGTACTTTTGTGCCAAACATCATTGACACCAATCCATATAACCACTACGTCTGGATTTTGAGATAAAACATCTTTTTCCAGTCTAAAAAACAAATCATAGACTTTATTTCCTCCTTTACCTGATCCAATTATTTGATAATCATCAGCTTTATTTTCGGTATCAAGGCGCTTCTGCATTAGATCTATATATCCATTTTGATGTACTCCCATTTCAGTGATGGAGTCACCAAAAAATATGATTTTAATGGGCTTTTTATCTGCACTAATCATGGTCATCATTACCAATAACAACAAATATATTCTAATCATTCTTCATTATTTATGAAATTCAAATCCTAATCTTTATAAAAAATCCACTTGCTCAGTTCTTTGAATGTGGCTTTTTTGCCGTACATCAAGATGCCTACACGGTATATTCTAGCAGCAAGCCATACCAAAAATATAGTAAAAATAATGAGCGAAACAACAGAAATACCTATTTGCCACCAAGGCGGATCAAATGGCAATCTTACTGGCATCACAATAGATGAAAGTAATGGAATCATACTGGACCATACGGCAAGACTACTATCAGGAGCATTCACAGCACTAAAACCTATATAAATTGAGAATATCAATGGCATCATGATAGGAAACGTAAGTGAATTGGCATCATTTATATCCTCACCGACAGCTGATCCTATAGCTGCAAATAAAGCAGAATAAGCAAAATATCCTGCCAAAAAGTAAAATAATGTCAATGGTAAAATAAACCACCAGTTCATAGATCGTAATTCGAGAAATATTTGACTTGCTTTACTCTGAAATGTCAGCGCGACTTCTGGATTCATGTCATTGACAGGATTGGGCATAGCTTCGGTATTAATACCAAATAATGCTGCTCCTATAAAATAAATTATTGGCATGAGAATCAACCAAATGCCGATTTGGGTAAGCCCTACAAGTCCCACACCCAAAACCTTTCCCATCATGAGTTCGAATGGCTTTAATGACGAAATCAAAACCTCTATAATTCGATTTATCTTTTCTTCCATCACAGATCGCATCACTTGCATACCATAAAATAAGATTATAAAAAACATAGCATAACCTACGATTCCACCTAATGCAGAACTCACAAAGGTAGTAATAGAGCTTATTTTTTTATCTTCAAGAATAGTCACAGGTTCTGCTTGTACATCAGTGTCTAGGTTTTCTAACGTTTTGGCATCAATATTGAGTTTTTTGAGTTTGAAATCTCTGATTTTTTTGCCAATCGCTGATTCTATAGCAAAATTCTCATCCATAGCCAGCTGATCATCAGAATGATATTTGTACACATATGACTTTGCCAATGAATCAGTCAATGGTGGCAATTCGAGGATGCCGTTGATTTTCTTTTCTTTGTACAAAGTCTTTTGGGCATCCATTGACTCATTGCTGAACTTGAAGGTTAGATTATCCCTAGATTTAAATTCATTTTGCAAAAGGCCAGAAGGATCATATACATTGATAATCTTAGCTTTGTCAGATCCGGTACTCATGACCAAGACGACTGCTGCCATAAATACCAATATACCTAATGGAGCCAAAAGTGTTGTCAGTATAAAAGTCTTATTTGTTACTCTGGTGAGATATTCTCTTTGAGTGACTAACCATATTTTATTCATTGCTTGTTTCTACTTTTTTGATAAATATTTCGTTTAGAGAAGGTAGAATTTCATTAAAGCTAATAATGTTAACATTTGAATCCAATAAACTTTTTAGTAATTGAATTGAAGTTTGTCCACTTTGACCTTTGAAAATCAATTCATTAGCTTGGTTACTGACTATTTCGTATCCACCAAAATTGAGTGATTCAGGCAGCGATCCTTCATATTTCACACTAAACTTATGTTCCTTAAAATCATTTTTGATATTTGCTACACCACCATAAAGCAAGATTTTACCATGGTTAATAAGGACAATATCTTCGCAAATCTCCTCTACTTGTTCCATCCTATGGGTTGAGAATAAGATACTTGCTCCTTTCTCTTTTAGTTGAAAAATTTCATCTTTGATCAAATTGGCATTAATCGGATCTAATCCTGAAAACGGTTCGTCTAGGATTATAAGACTTGGGTCATGGACGACTGTGGCGATAAATTGCACTTTTTGGCTCATACCTTTCGATAGATCACTTATTTTTTTATCCCACCAGTTCAAAATTTCAAATTTTTCTAACCAATGTCTTAGCTTGACTTTTGCATCTTTACTGCTTAGCCCCTTTAGTTGGGCGAGATACAATAATTGCTCGCCTACTTTCATCTTTTTGTATAAGCCGCGCTCTTCAGGCATATACCCGATATCGTTGGGATGAAGTCGATTTAGTGGCTGTCCATTTAGATACACCTGACCACTATCCGCAGCTGTGATTGTTGTAATAATTCTTATTAATGATGTCTTACCAGCGCCATTCGGGCCCAAAAGACCAAAAATAGTCCCCTTTTTTACATCAAAACTGACATCATTTACCGCACGATGATTTGCGTATGTTTTGACTACATTTTGCAGTGATAATACATTCATTGGTTTTTCATTATTCATAAGACAAAGATAATTTTATTTGCTTGTCTTTTATATAAAATCCGACAATCTCACTAAAATATCAGATAGAAAAATATCAAACCACTACAAAAAAACAAAGGGCTGTATTACTACCAATACAGCCCTTCATATTACTAAACGCGTAAACTTTTACTTGGTTCGTTCTCTCTTTTTTGCAGAATAATTGATTTTCAATTGTCCTGCTTTCCTAAGAGATGTCTTCAAATCTCCTACTATACCCATAGTTACATCATTATCTATCTTCAGTGACGAGATAATACTCTGACGTTGTCCTTCAGGAACACTAGCTTTGTGTTTTGCCAAAAATAAAGGAATATCATCAACCGATGCATATTTGTCACCTAACTGAATTTGTGGTTTGGTTCCAAATTTTGCTTTGAACTTGTCGGTTGGTCTTCCAATAAAAATAAAATTTACAAGAGTCTTTTTCTCCAACTTGGTCAGTTCTGATGCTTGAGGCGTATTGACTTTTACCATTAGTTCGGTATCCCTCATTTTAGTAACAACCATGAAGAAAAACAACAACATGAACACAACATCCGGCATGGACGAAGTGGGTATATCCTGCTTTACGTTTGCCTTTTTCTTAAATTTTGCCATAATAGTAAGTTATCAGTTTCCTCCTACCTTAGATGGTTCTGCAATTGAGATAGCCATTGGAACACCCTGCCGTCCTCTGTCGTAAACTTCCTTGTTGGAAGGGTCAGATGGATCAGAAGCTGCTTCGCGAAAGCGCTTGTTGGTCACACCAGCCCGCTCCGCCCAGATATCATAATAAGCACCCTGTGCTATATCCAACACTTCGATAAATCGTTTGTGAGAAGTACCACGGTCGGTTTTAAAAGACACAACTGCTTTTTCGGGGCTGTCT
>CALFYH010000099.1 GCA_937952155.1 uncultured Saprospiraceae bacterium | reverse complement strand
ATTGTCGTCCGATGCAAAAACTTTTCATAAGCTGATATTTAAACTTAGAGATTCGTATGTAAATGCAAGATTGCTCGGTTATTTTAGCTATAATATAGAAGCAGGTACATTTTTGAGCAGTAAACCTACGTTTTTTGGAGATTACTTCCATCCTTTAGGAAATGAACTTTCCAGCCCAATCAGTCCAGAGCTCAGTTCATTTAATCTCATGCCTTATTATGAATTCAGTACCGACAAACATTATATGCAAGTCAACTTCAGGCATCACTTTAACGGGTACATCTCAGACAAAATACCATTGCTCAACAAAACACCTTTAAAGTTTGTCACTGGATTTTCGGCACTGTATCAGCCAGATAAAGGTCAATATATCGAACCATTCATTGGTTTAGAAAACTTTAGAATTGGGCCATTTCAGATTTTTGATTTAGACTATACTTTTGCTTTTGACAAATATGGATTCAGGGATCACGGTTTTACGATTCGACTGTCCCAATTGTTCAATGGGCAAATAAATTAGATTTTAGAGTATAAGACACGTTATGAATTTACAAGAAAGGATAGATGTTCTCATAGATTTGGGCAATAAAATGCGCAAAAGCGATGATGCCGAACTGGAATATATCATGCTCAAGGCCGAGATAGAAAATCCTTGGTTTACCCAAAATAACATCCGGCAAGCCTTGGATGCTATCAGCACTCAATTTTTAACCAAAACCGCTTTAGATGCCTTAGCAGAAAAATATCATTTAGACGATAATATTCAACCAAAAAATGTCGGTATTGTCATGGCAGGCAATATTCCTTTGGTGGGATTTCATGATTTGATGTGTACATTTTTAGTCGGACACAAAAGTATTGTCAAATTATCTGGTAGTGATACAGCCTTGATGAATTTTGTGATTCACTTCATTTCTCATAGTATTCCTGAATCTTCAAATTATATCACAGTTGTAGATAAACTAAAAGATTTTGATGCAGCCATAGCAACTGGTAGCAACTCGACAGCCAAACATTTTGAATATTATTTGAAAGATGTACCACATATCATCCGTCGCAATCGCAATAGTGTTGCTGTTATCAGTGGAAAAGAAAGTGATGAGGAACTCACCGTTTTGGGACAAGATATTTTCAGTTATTTTGGTCTAGGATGCCGAAATGTTAGTAAGATTTTGGTACCTGAAAATTATGATTTGACAAAGTTGTTTCGGGCTTTCGATCCATATAAAGAGTACATCAATCACAATAAATACAAAAACAATGTTGACTATAATACTGCACTATTTTTGTTGAATAAAGAAAACTTTTTGCATAATGACTTTATGATCCTCAAGCAAAGTGAATCTTTATTATCTAGGATCGGATGTCTTCATTACGATTATTATGCTAACGAGACTTCACTTGTCCAATGGCTTGAAGCTTATAAAGATGAAATCCAATGCATTATCAGTCAAGAAGATCTGAATGGACTTAAAACAGAAAAATTTGGTCAAGCTCAATGTCCAGCGATAGATAGCTTTGCGGATGGAATAGATACCATACAATTTTTACTAGCAGTATAATTCATTTATAAATAAAAAAGCGTCTGAAATTCATGTAATTCCAAACGCTCTTTCTATTTGATTATTAAATCTTACTTGATACGTGACAATGTGCCATTAAATTGTTGATTACCCAATGTCCAAGTATATAACAACAAACCCGTGATATCATTGTCCAATCTAACATTCACTTCGTTTTGACCCTTTGTCAGTACTTGATCTTTTGTATAAATCATCATTCCAGCAGCATTATATATTCTGAGTTGAGCTTCATTTGATGTTTCGCTATTGATACTAAAAGTCACCATGTCCGTAAATGGATTCGGATATGCCTTGACATCATTTACGAGTTCGACTTTGCTACGACTATCTGCTTCCACTTCTTGAAACGAACCAGGATCTACTGATATGTTTCCTTTCTTGATAGCAATGAAATCAACCACAGGATTTACAGCTACCAAAGAATCCAATGTCACGACTAATGGCAATGCCTTAGTAAGTACATCTTCGGGTTTGGTATAAGTGGCTTTTTTGTCCAGAAGATACCATTGATGTCTTCCAGTCAATGATGGTGTGACACCTGTTACAAATTCCATCAAGAGATTCTGATCGGCTATGTCGATTTTACCATCTTCATTGATATCAGATGCAAGATATTGGTGGTAGCTAGTAAATGTGACTTCACCCAACAAAAACTTGGTCAATAACTCTACATCTTTATTGTCGATATTTTTGTGTTTATCATCTTCATACGTTGCCGAAATCGCTATTTTTTTGTCATGAATGGTCAAGCTATCAAAGATATATTTTCCATCAGCATTCGTTTTGACAGTCTTCGTGATGTATTGAAGTGTCGAATCCTTGTGTTCGGTGATTTTTTGAACAGTAATATATCTATACAACTTATAACCAGATAAATTGATAAAAGAATCAAGTTCTAAGGTTTCTGTAGTATCGTAAGTGCTTGTATATTTTATAATTGGATCCACATATTTGAGTGTGATTTCAGCATCCTTCAGTGGCGTATCTGTAAGTGTAAGCACGTTGCCGCGCTGACTATAAATAGGATAAACCGGATCTACAGGCTTGGGATGACAATTAGGAATATTTGCACCATTATTTTGGATGATGACGTCAACTAGGCAATATTCTTGTCCGCCTCTGCTATCTGTCACCCACATTTCTACCTTATTTGTGCCTATATTATCACAAGTAAAAACCTTGGATGTTTCATTTACATTTTTAGAAAAAGAAAACTTCAATGGATTAAATCCACATGACGAATAACTGCCTTTATTTAGGTCTTTTGCCCAAATTTCTACCATACCATTATCAACTTTGCCATCATGGTCAGTATCCAATGGCATCAATGTAGTGATAATCTGCGCAATACAATATGGTGTAGGCCGAGCTGAATTTTTGACAACTACATTGGTTGTACAAGTCTTCGTTTTACCACAACCATATTTTACAGTATAAGTTACTTTGGTCGTTCCTATAGGGTATTTACCAGAAATATCCTTTCCTTTGGAAGTCGCATAAGGTGAATTATTGGTAATTTCAAAATTTCCACCACAAACACTTGGGTCTATCGTTAAAGGTGTAGCAGTGACCAAGGCATCTTTACAATTGAATGCGTTTACAGTGATTTCAGCTGGACATGTAAATGCTGGCGCTGTGTTATTGATAAGATAAATAATCTGAACCTTTGTATAAATACCATATCCATTGGTTGGGCTGTAATTGCACCAATCAAGGACTTTCCAAGTACGCATGATTTTTTTACATTGGCTGTTGACATAAAATAGCATATCACTATAGGATCTACCCAACATACTACATTCACTTCCTTCCCAAGTAGGATAATTATTAGGTTCTGGTAAATGGTATGGATTTGTATCAGGATTGCAACCTGTCAATTCTATATCTTCTGGCCAATCGATCACTGGCCCACTACTTCCACCTGATGATACATAAATTGTCTGTGTGCAACTATGCCAGTTCCAGTATTGATCCTCTACCATCCATGTTCGGGTGATCGTACCTGCATTACAACTATTTAAGTTGTATTGCACTGTAGGATTGCCAGCTTGATACGTGTATGGGCCCATCGAATATGTGGCATTGCCGTAAGCTGATAAATCCCACAATTCTGCCGTACAACTTACATAAGCATTTGGCGGGCAATTGAGTGTAAAAGGCCAAGCATTGCCGGTCTTTTTTGCTTGAAGTGAAGATATGGTGACCAATAGAATTAATAAAGGTAACCAATGGATTTTTTTGTACATGTTTGTTTTCATTCTTTCGAGACTTTTGTGAGTAAAAAAATTAATTAAGTACATATTAATACAAAAGTATATATATTACTAATTGGTTGTACATAAAATACGCACAAAATTGCTAATTTTGGGTGGATTCCCTTAAAATTTACACCTTAACAATCAATATTTTATAGTTTATAAAAAATATTAATATGTTGTGAATTAATTAAAAATTTATAGGATAATATAGTTTATAGCGTATTAAACCATGTTTTTATCATGTCCAAAAACAGCACAGCTTGGTTGGATTCATTACTATTTGCCTTATCAATAGACGCAACAGTACTGTCTTGCAAACCATACATACCAGCCTCAACATCTACATTCCAGTAGGCATATTGATTCACATCGCCACAAAATATATCACGGCTATATTTAAATGCATGTCCATCTGTTCCAGCCATATTACAAATAGTCAAAGGCAGATCAAAATGATTGCATGGTGTAGTTATTTTTTGTCCACCGATAGAAGACGACGTTGGATCGAATATGATCATAGGTATTCTAAATCTGTTGTGGTCTTCCATCTTTGCCCATCCCGAATGCGTACTTCCGTGATCTGATGTAATGATAAAGATCGTATTGTTATACCAAGCCCGTTTGCTCGCCTGCTTAAAAAATTTTGCTAAAGCCATATCGCTATACATTACAGATGATTTGTATTGATTGGCTTGTCCTTCGATACCTGTAAATTTATTAGGAATAGGTATCTCAAATGGTGCGTGTGAACTCAATAACAACAAGGTACTAAAAAAATTATCTTTTTGATGATCAATAATTTCAATTGCCTTATCAACAGTAAGATGGTCAGGTACGCCCCAATCTGTCGATCGTAGCTGTCGGTCAAAATCTTTGTCTCTTATGATCGAATCAAATTGGATCCTAGTAAGATAATTATACAGGTTGGAGAAATTGAGATCGCCGCCGTATATAAAAGCAGTTTTTCTTCCAGAAACTTTCATGGCTTGGGCCAATGAAGGAAAACTCAAAACCTTATCCAATTTATCAGGCATATTGATACTCTGGATCGAAGGCAGGCCACTCAATATACTCATCAATCCTTGGTCTGTCCGAAATCCGGTACTGAAGGCATTGGTAAACTGGACAGAAGATTGTGCCAAAGAATCAAAAAATGGCGTAATCGTTTCCTTACTATTTAAATAACCAACCATATCGGCGGACCAACCTTCTACAATGATAAGGACAATATTTTTATGTTTCCAAGGTGTGCCAAGGCTATCTGTTCTACATGCCAATGACTTATATGTTTCTTGGAATTTTACGATGTCTTCTGTTTTTGACGTAGTTGTGATTTGTCCAGATTTTTTAACTGAATACAAAAAATACCAAACCTTGTTTGTAGCCGCAAAGTTATTTTTCATATCATTTGAATAAAAAGCATCAGAAGGTACAATAGGTAATTTTTGCCAGCCACCTCTCAACCCTAAAAATGCTAAGGGACCAACCAAAATAAGCCATGTCACTGATTGAAAATAATGAGACCTTGTTGGTGTCCATGATTCAAAAAGGTCCCACAGTCGCTTCATTCCAGCAACCAAGATTAATAAACCAAAAAAAATCACTTCCAACGGTATAAAATCTCTGACTGATGCCCACGCTTCTTGTGGCTGACTTATATAGGAAATAGCCCTGTTGTCAAGCGTACTTCCCCACTCTTTGTAGAGTAAGATTGATGAGAATTCGACGATACTTACAAATGCCCAAACTATACAATGGATAATCCTAGTGACTTTGACCCAAAAGACTTGCCCAAAAATGTGAAAAAGTATAAATGGAATATATCCCAATAAAAAAGTACCACAAATCATGGAGAAATCGAGTCTGAATGCAGCTCCAATCACTGGAATGATATCAGAAACATCATTGAAAAATATAAAAAGCAATCTCCAAAACAGCAGTCCGAACAAATAGAAAATTACTAATCTGAACGGAAAATATAATGCAGGAAATGAATTAGCGATAGGCATTCGGTGTCATTTTATTTTGTAACAAAGACTGATTAAATGCTTGTATAGATTTCTTAATATTCTCTTCCGCATTTTCAATTATATTATCATATTTTACTATATGTATAATATTGTTTTTAAAATACTTATCATTATTTCTATCATATAATGCTATGGCCTTTTGACCATCAAAATACATAAAATAATCTTGATCCGAATATTGATACATGCCCATTCTATAATTGACAACATATTTCTCACATGATTCGTCCAACATACTTGTGCCTAAGGTAAAAAGTTGGCCTTCTATACCCAATAAATCCATAATTGTAGGCATGATGTCTATATGATTTACTATCTGATCGCTATTTCCGCATAAACTTCCATCCGGCTTAAAAAATATAATTGGAATCCGATAGTCATCATCAGGCCTTTTGGCTTTGGAAATGTCTGGACCGGTATGATCAGCTGTAATAACAAAAATCGTATGTTCATACCAATCTGTTGTTGCTGCTTTTTTGAAAAAGTCAGACAATGCCTGATCTACATATTGAAATGAATTGAGAATGGGTATGGTTTTATAATTCTTGGCTACAGTGTATCCCTTGGGCAAAAGAAAAGGATGATGAGAATTGAGTGTCAAGGTAGATGCAAAAAATGGTTGTTTTACTTTTGAAAGTTCATCTACCATAAAAGGCAAAAAATAGTGATCCCAAATACCCCAAGAACCATCAAAATGTGCTTCATTGTTATAATCTTCACGACCAATATATCGATCAAAACCTGTAGCTGTGGTAAATGAATGAAAACCCATAGACCCAGTAGTCGCTCCATGGAAAAATAAGGATGTATATCTATCTTTTTTGAGTACGTCAGCGATCGAAGAAACTTTATTGGAAGCGTATCTTGAAAAAATAAAAGGTTCGTCCATCCAAGCGGGAATCGATGCAAGTGCTGCAGGTACACCTTGGACTGATTCTCTTGCATTGGCGTATCCATTGCCAAATACCAAACTTTGACTCATCAATGAATCTAAAAACGGCATGTATCCTGGGCCACCAAAATAAGGCATATATTGACGAGACAGGCTTTCCACCAAGATAACAACAACATTATTTTTATGGAAATCCGATGTATTTTCAGTGGGATTGCTTGGTTTTACAGGAGAAAAACAACCTGACAAAGCACTATCTGGAAAATATCTAACATCTGCGATCGATTTGTTGCTCCAAGTTCTTAACAGTGAAAATCCAGAATTGAGTATAAATGGCGAATTCTTTACACCACCGACATTGGAAGCATCCAAAACGCCTATAGGTCGCAATTGAGTACCACCGCGAATGCCGTAAATATGTACCGCAGCTATTCCCAATAAGAACAATACATTCACCCATGAAAATTCGACTACAGTATGCTTTAAGTACTTGTTATACAATAATTTGACCAATCGAAATAATACAACCAAACAAATACACAACAACAACCATATTTGCCAATATTGGACCGCAAAAGCAGGAATCATACCGAATGCTTCATTACCTTTTTCACCATTGAGAAATAACAAAGCATCACTTTGCAATCGCTTCTGGACAAACGGAAAATAAACGACATCCACCATATTGAGCGCAACGAAAAATCCATTTACGGCAACCATGAGACCGACTAAAACCTTCAAATAAATCCCTGAAATGCTAAATTTACCTAGTGGCAAAATGAAAAGTAAACAAAAAATGCCATTGACCATTGCCACAGTAGAAAAATCAAATCTCATACCATGCAAAAATATGGTACTCGGATCGATGGTATTGTCAAAATCACTGCTATTATAGAAATAAAATAAAAAACGGCAAATCGCATACGTGACCATTAAGATAAGGTACCACCAACCAAAAAATATTATTCGATCTTTCAATACAAGTACATATATTGGGGCAAAGATAATTTTGAATTCGGGCTTAATCTTACATTGTTCACTTAATTTTGAATTTAAACACAACTCAGGGTTAATTTTTTATTAATTCTACGTCCAAAACTTTAATTTTGAGATTTTAAAACCCAAACCATGCAGAGAATATTAATAAAAGGCGCTTTGGTCATCAACAGGGGCAAATCACAATATATGGATGTCCTTACTGAAAATGATAAAATTGTTAAAATCGACCCACAAATCAATATCCAAGGTAAGTACCAAGAGATAAATGGCGATGGTTTGTGGCTTATTCCTGGCATAATAGATGATCAGGTCCACTTCAGAGAACCAGGTTTTACACACAAAGCTGATATCGCCAGTGAATCCAAGGCTGCTATCGCTGGAGGCGTTACATCCTTTATGGAGATGCCCAATACTAATCCTGCAACACTTACTCAAACATTATTGCAAGAAAAATACGATGTAGCTGCGAAGCATTCTTATGCAAATTATTCATTTTTCATGGGCGCATCCAATGATAATTATGATGAGGTCATGCGGACAAACCCTACAAATGTGTGTGGCATTAAAATCTTTATGGGATCAAGTACTGGCAACATGCTTGTAGATAACCATGCTACGCTAAATCATCTTTTTGCCAATGTACCTATGCTGATTGCTACCCACTGTGAAGACGAATCAACCATCAGACAAAACCTTGCGGAATACAAATCCAAGTATAACGACCAACTAACCGCGGAGATGCATCCATGGGTACGGTCTGCGGAAGGATGCTTTCGATCATCTTCAATGGCTATCGAACTTGCGAAAAAATATAACACTCGACTGCATATTCTGCACATATCCACAGCAGATGAAATTGGTTTGTTTGAAAATAATATTCCATTACTGGAAAAAAGAATAACCGCTGAAGTATGTGTGCATCATTTGTACTTTTCTGCTGATGATTATCCTGTATCTGGAAATCTCATAAAGTGCAATCCTGCTATCAAATCTCAAGAACACAAAAATGCCCTCTTCCCTGCCCTGCTAGACAATCACTTTGATATAATAGCGAAAGACCATGCGCCTCACACTTGGGATGAAAAGCAACAAGGCTATCTACAAGCACCTTCAGGACTTCCATTAGTCCAGCATAGCCTGAACATCATGCTTGAATTTTGTCAAAATGGTAAAATAAGCAAAGAGCGAATCATAGAAAAGATGTGTCATGCACCAGCGGATTGCTTCAGAATCAGCGAACGCGGATACATAGACGAGGGATATAAAGCAGACTTGGTACTAGTGGACCCAAATAAAGCCTGGACCGTAAATAAGTCAAATATCCAATACAAATGTGGATGGTCACCCTTAGAAGGAAAAACATTTACTGGTAAAGTTGTAAGAACGATTATCAATGGTGAAGGCGTCTTTGATGGCAATGAGCACTATTTACAAGGTAAAGGCCAAAGACTACTTTTCGATTGTGAATAAGAGATGAAGATTTTTTATCAAATATTTTTTTAATTAGTAAATAATGTCATACATTTGCAGCCGATTTTGATTTAGGTCACAAATTAGGTTCCGTAGCTCAGCTGGATAGAGCAACAGATTTCTAATCTGTGGGTCACAGGTTCGAATCCTGTCGGGATCACTTTTCACAACGCCAAACAAGTTCAAATCATATCAGATTTCTTGTTTGGCGTCTGTTTTTCAATGAGTTATGAAAATAACTTTCTAAAAATTACGCAAAAGAACTCAAATTATATGTGCCCACATAGACACCAGATGTTCAAAAATACTACCATCTGGCACCACTCTGGCACCAAACAAAAAATCAAAATCATGGTAACAGATGTCTTTTTGAAGACTTTTATATAAATAATTGGGTGTTTTTACTGGCTTATGGCAACATACGATATTAATTAATCGTTTTAAACCCATGTGCAAGATCCATGAAAAAATTAGATTTTCTAAAAGTAACCTTTATGGTCCGTAAGGACAGAATTCAGAATGGACATGTTCCTATTTATTTACAATTGTTTTTAGATGGTAAAAGAACCAGAATATCCACAGACCAAACTGTCGATATTAATAACTGGGATGAACAGTTGGGTAGAATTAAAGGGAATTCTGCTTTAGCCAATTCTATTAATGAGTATCTAGAGAAAATAAAACTAGATACCCTTAGAATTTACAACGATTACAAATTGAAGGATGCGGACATTACCGTCGACATGTTAAGAAACAAGCTTACAAGCAAAGAAGTAGATCAGCGAAAAAAGCTCCTTGAAGTTTGTGACATTTTCAATTCAAATG
>CALFYH010000098.1 GCA_937952155.1 uncultured Saprospiraceae bacterium | reverse complement strand
CGAAGCTTCTGATTTGAAGCAAGTTAGCTTCGTAATAGATTTTCTAATGCATATTTCAGGTTTAATACTGACAGACCAAAAAAACCATTACTTTTGCCGTATGGAGAGATTCAAAATTTTATCCCTGTGCCTGTTGATGACCTTGCTTGGACGCACTGTGCAAGCAAAAGATAGCATCACAGTCTATATCTTCTTGCTGGACGAATGTCGTATTTGTCAAGAAATTGCGCCTGAACTCAATGACTTATACACTACTTTCAAAAGCCCTAATCTTAATTTCATAGGCGTTTTTCCAAATTTTGCATCCAAACCACAAGGTATTAAAGATTTCAAATCAAAATATAAAATTGCTTTCGACACCAAAACCGATTACTTCAAAAAGATTACCCATAAATTTCAAACTACGATCTTGCCAGAAGTCATCGTATACAACGAAACAAAACAAAAGATCATCTATCGTGGTCAAGTGAATGACTTATATTATGCGCCGTCAAAAAGAAGGCCGCTTATAAAGTATCACTACCTTCGCGATGCTATTATGGCTGGTATTGACAATCGTATGCCGACCATCCAAGAGACAGATCCCATCGGATGTTTTATAAATTTTAATGATTCATTTTCACAAAATTAATGTATGTTTAGAATCGTATATTCCATCGCTTTTTTCAGTATCGCAGCTATAGTGTCAGGTCAGCCAACATTTTCTTCTGATGTGGCACCGATCATTTTCAATCATTGCACAACTTGTCATAGAGCCGGAGAGATCGGACCGATGAGCCTTACCAATTATGATGAAGTCAAAAACTGGGCTGGCACTATCAAGTATGTGACATCCAGTAAAATCATGCCGCCTTGGAAAGCAGATCAGACATACAGCCGATTCCTTGACGAAAATTTTCTCAGTGATGATCAGATAAAAACGATAGCAGATTGGGTAGATGCAGGAAGTCCTATTGGCAATGCAAATGCCATTCCACCACTACCAGAATTTCCTAAAAATTCAATTTTAGGCACGCCAGATTTGGTCTTGACATTCAAGCAGTCATATTTGCACAAAGGCAATGGAGATGATGAATATAGATACTTCGTATTGCCGACCAATCTCACTTCCAACAAAAAGGTAAAAGCCATAGAACTAAGACCTGGCAATACTCGAATTGTCCACCATGCGTTATTTTTTGCTGATAATTCTGGAAAAGCTCGCCAATATGACGCCAAAACGCCAGAATATGGCTTTTCAGCCGATGATAATGCAGATTTTGATGCATTTGAAGTGATAAACAGAGATCAATATCCTGGTTATGTGCCTGGCCAAAAGCCGAGATATTTCCCAGATGGACTAGCTCAAGATTTACCTGCAGGAAGTGATCTGGTATTGCAGATGCATTATGCCCCTTGGAGTGTAGATGAACGAGACTCTTCGACTGTAAATATCTTCTTCGCAGATGAAAATGAGACCATCGAACGTACAGTGAAGGATTACATCATGCTTCCATTTAATCTAACAGGTGGCGCTTCGAGTTTTTTCCTTTTGCCCAATCAAGTCAAGAAATTTGAAGGTACTTACACTGTCCCGTTTGATGTGAGCCTTGTAGGTATATTTCCACACATGCATTATCTAGGCAAAAACTGGGAAGTATATATCGAAAATACGGATGGCTCCAAAACAAACCTTATTAAGATCAATGATTGGGATTTCAATTGGCAAGGCGGATATTATTTTGACAAATATAAAATAGCCAAAAAAGGTAGTAAAATCCATGCTTTTGCCACTTACGACAATACCACTTCAAACCCTACCAATCCTACCAATCCACCTAAATTTGTCACTTGGGGAGAAGGCACAAAAGACGAAATGTATTATCTACCATTATTGTATGTTCCGTATAAAAATGGAGATGAAAATGTGGTTTTTGACAACACCTCAGCCGTAGAAAATGAAATCATAACTAAGCACATAGAAGCCAAGCTCTACCCTAACCCAGCAAGTCATACTTCAGCTTTGCCAATCCATATAGAACTGGCAATGTCATCTGGTGGTACTGTAGGTATTGAGATATTGGATATATCAGGCAAATTGATACGCACACTTAGAAGCAACGAATTTTTTGGTCAAGGTAGTCACATAGTCCATCTTGATGCTGGACAACTTAATGCTGGTCCTTATGTTGTAAAAGTTAGTAGCAAAGGCGAAACGATCGCGCTTCCTTTGATGATTGGAGAATAATTTATTTTTTACCAAAAATAATTTCAGGCAAAATTTAAGCAATTTAAATGTCAAAATAAGGATGATTATATAAAAATGACTGTTGCTGTGGATTTTTTATTAGGAATATTTTCTGACAAACCACTGAAACGTTGTATATTTGCATCACAAAATATAGTTTTGACAAGATTACAAAAACATCGAAGTAGCCAAAAGGACAATGCGGTAAATTCGCTTTCGCAAAATAATGTTTCTGAAATTTCAGTTATTGTATATTCAACACTAAGTTATTAAATTTAAAATACATAAATCATGACAAAAATAAAAATAGCAATCAATGGTTTCGGTAGGATCGGAAAGTTGGTGTACAGACAGATTTATAACATGAAAGGTATAGATGTTGTCGCGATCAATGACCTTACAAGTCCTGCAGTACTTGCCCACCTATTGAAATATGATACTGCACAAGGCAGATTTAATGAAGATGTAAAAGCAGGCACTGATAGTATCTTTGTCAATGGCGAAAAAATAAAAGTATATGCACAAAAAGATCCTTCACAGATTCCTTGGGGCTCCCATGATGTAGATGTTGTATTGGAGTGTACGGGATTTTTTGCTGACAAAACAAAGGCAGAAGCACATATTGCTGCTGGTGCAAAAAAGGTAGTCATCTCAGCACCTGCGACAGGCGACCTTAAAACTGTAGTTTATAATGTAAATCACAATATTCTTGATGGATCAGAGACAGTAATAAGCTGCGCAAGTTGTACAACAAATTGCCTTGCTCCGATGGCTCAGGTTTTGGAAAAAGAATATGGTATCGTTTCAGGTCTTATGAGTACGATCCACGCTTATACCAATGACCAAAACACACAAGATTCACCACATGCCAAAGGTGATCTAAGAAGAGCAAGAGCTGCTGCTCAAAATATAGTTCCTAACAGTACTGGTGCGGCCAAAGCTATTGGATTGGTCTTGCCAAGTTTGAAAGGAAAATTGGATGGTGGAGCGCAAAGAGTTCCTACATTAACAGGTTCATTGACTGAATTAGTAACTGTACTAAATAAAAAAGTAAC
>CALFYH010000097.1 GCA_937952155.1 uncultured Saprospiraceae bacterium | reverse complement strand
AAATAATTTTCATATTCTAAAAATATCATATATCTTTGCAATTGATTACAAGTAATTTATTTCGCTTTATTGCAATAAACTACTAGAATCCTAAAGATATTTTATATTCCTGATAAATACAATTGCCTACATTGAAACCACAAGTATATATTTTGCTTTTTCTGATTTTACAGAGTTGCAAAGAGGCACCTAAGCCAGAAAACAAACCTACGAAAATTTCTGAAAAGACAGAAATACCAGAACATATAGAAAATATAGTACCGGATACCATTTCAAAACACACGCTGACAGATATCCCTGAGCCTGAAAAATCAATACCAACCAAAGCAGCAAAAGCCAACTCAAAATCTTGGTCAGAATTGACATCAAATGAAGGCTTCCATTTGGATCTTAAATATGCATCGACAGAAAATTTTACAAAAAAGCAAATTTATGAATGTGCCCGATGTTATATGAGGCCCGAAGCTGCGGAACAATTGAGATTGATACGTGACGAACTCAAAGAAAAGTTTGGTTATGGGATTAGGATTTTTGATTGCTACAGGCCCGGACCATATCAGCAGCGACTATGGGACATCGTACCGAATCCAAACTACGTCACACCACCAAATAAGGGAAGCATGCATAGTCGTGGTCTTGCAATAGATCTCACACTTACGGACAAAACTGGACGAGATCTAGATATGGGTACACCGTTCGATTTTTTCGGCAAGGAAGCACATCATGGATATGCGGCTCATACAGATGCTGTCAAAAGACACCGTTGGATTCTACGGAGCACAATGGAAAAATACGGCTTCGGGTCCATCCGTACAGAATGGTGGCATTATAGCTTCAAAAACAAATCATATCCACTCGACAACTGGGTTTGGCCTTGTGAGTAAAACAAATAGATTGAATAGTGTTAATTAAAAGTAGAATTTTTAGAATTTATTTCTTTTTCTCTATATTTACGTCACTAATAAAACCTAACCAAAATGTTCAACAAAATTGTTACACTAGATGAATTTATCATCCGCTCAGAAAAAGAAAATCCAAGTTCTTCAGGTAGTTTCAGTCGCTTGCTACGCGATATCGGTATAGCTGCCAAAATTGTCAATAGGGAAGTAAACAAAGCTGGATTGGTAAACATCCTTGGTGTAGAAGGTAGCACAAACTCCACAGGTGATGATGTACAGAAGCTTGACATCTTCGCCAACGAAAAATTTATAGAAACACTGTCGTACAGTGGAGAAGTGTGTGGTATAGCTTCTGAGGAAAATCAGGAATTTATACCCGTTAAATCCAATGACACCTCCAAGGCTCAATATGTCGTTGTGATGGATCCATTGGACGGATCATCCAATATAGATGTCAATGTCTCTGTAGGTACGATCTTTGGTGTGTACAAGCGCAAAAGTCCCGACAACGGACCGTGCAAATTGGAAGACTTCTTGCAGAAAGGTACTGAAATGGTTGCAGCAGGATATGTCCTTTACGGCACCTCTACCCTATTGGTCTATACCACGGGAAAAGGTGTGAATGGTTTTACGCTTGATCCGAGTATAGGAGAGTTTTGTCTATCCCATCGTAATATTCAGATGCCGAAAGCTGGCAATTACTACTCCGTAAATCAAGGATATTACTTGAAATTTGACCTTGAAATGCGAAGATACATCGACCATTGCTCGGACCTCAATTATAGACTCAGGTACATTGGCAGTATGGTGTCTGATATCCACCGCATTATGTTCCAAGGTGGTATATTTTTGTACCCAAATACGCGAAAGTATCCTAAAGGAAAACTTCGTCTCTTATACGAGTGCTATCCTATGGCCTATCTTATCGAACAAGCTGGCGGTACAGCGCTGACTTGTAAACTAGAACGTGTAATGGATATGGAAATCCACTCTTTACACCAAACTTCATCTATTGCAATGGGATCATGTGATATGGTACGCGACATGAAGGAATTTGTAGAAAAGTACGGTGCGGTCATTCAGTAATCACCAACAAATCTGGGGATTGATGTAATGTAAAACGTGTATTTTGGAGTTATATGGAACATAAATCACAAAAGATCTTATCCAATAAGAAATTAATATGAACATTTTCAACAAAAAGACCACTTGGTCCAATCTTGAATTCATCCCACTGAAGATTTGTATTGGCACTGCTTATTTATTAATAGGAATGTACTTTCATGAATATGTACACCAATATAAGACACTGATTATCATTTTGTTTGTGATCACATGGATAGTGACAATGTACCTGTGGCTACAAAAAATGAAACAAGAAAATAAATGAATGAAAATTATTATATTTTCATTTTTCTTGCATTTTTCGCTGAGGTCTTAGGCACTGTTTCAGGCTTTGGATCGTCCATACTTTTTGTACCTCTAGCTTCGCTATTTTTTGATTTTAAAAGCGTCCTCGGTATCACAGCGGTATTTCATGTTTTCAGCAATTTGTCCAAGATTGCCCTGTTTAGAAATGGCATAAAAAAAGATATTGCTTTAAAACTGGGCATTCCTGCTGTCATCTTTGTCATCTTAGGCGCATGGCTTACGACTTTCCTACCTACAAAAAGTATAGAGTTGGCCATGAATGTCCTTTTGGTGTTTTTGGCTGTATATTTAATGGTAAATTTCAATAAAAAAATAGTTCAGTCAGACACCAATCTGTTTATCGGTGGTATGGCATCCGGATTCTTGGCTGGGATTGCAGGTACTGGTGGGGCTATCCGCGGTATCACTTTGTCTGCATTTTTACTACCCAAAGATATTTTTATTGCGACATCTGCATTAATCGATTTAGGAGTTGACTTTAGTAGGGCCATAGTTTATATACGTCACGGATATTTTGACCGTCAATTTTTATTTTTGATCCCTTTTCTGATCGGTATCAGTATTTTAGGAAGTTATACTGGTAAACAAATATTGAAAGTTACGTCTGAGACAGTTTTTCGGTATATTGTTCTGGGAGTCATTGTACTCACAGCAACATTTCAAATTTGGAGGTATTTTTATGATCAAACACTATAAATAACTTACATAGAAATACGATTTTTTGAGCAAGGAGACAAGCCAAAAATAACCGTCATTGTAACATAAAAATAGCGCATCACGTAATTGACGTGCTGATGACCTATTATGGAGGATTACCAATCAATTTTAGCGGTATCAGGATTGATATACTGAATATTTTTATCCATTTTCGGTGGTGGTGGTATATATGGTTTTACCTTTTCGAGGCATTCTATTTTATGGATATTGAATGACTTATCAGTAGTAATGAGTAAATAGGTTCTATCACATACAGTTTCAAAATATTCAAAGACTCTTATGAAATTTACTAGAATTTGATTTGTATTATCTTGTTTTTTTAAACGCGGATTGCTTATTAAAAAAGTTTTTATAAATGAGATTTTTTGTTTATCGAGATCATTTTCTTTAAATCTACTATGATACTTACCAAAGTCTGATAATTCCTTTAAATCTGTATTGTAAAACTTATAATTTTCATTCATCGCCATGGAAAAAGTGTCATTTAAAAAAATTAAGTTTTTTGAATTCGTAATAAATCGCTTAAGGTCAAAATTAGTAAACTTTATTGTTGAATCTAATCTAATAGAATCTAAAGGTGTTCTCACCAATCCCATAATTTTTGTTTTGTATGTCATTTCATTTGGTAAGAAATTATAACAATCATTTTCTATGGAATAAATTAGGCTTTCATTTACAATTTTATTAAATTGTTCAAAACTTAGACTCTCCTCTTTTTGTGCGCAAGAGGTGAGAATACAAATACTTGTTATTATTATGATATATTTCATAAAAAAGCAATTTATAATCAATTGATATTTAATAAAGCATTTAACAAAATTATTTTAAAATCACTTTAAATGCCAAAATCGAATCCGATTTTTCTTTATTTAATAATGTTAATTCATTGTACGACAATACACTAGTTATTATGCCATTTCTAATAATTCTTATTCGTTTAGCATCTAAGCCATCATGAATATTAAATTTCGTTCCTAATACATCAGAGTGACCACCTCTGACCTCAGACAGAGAAACCTTAAAAATAAAATTATCTACACTAGAACTAATAAGTGATGAATTACCTGCAATAACATTAATCTCAATTTTGTCAGAATTTTTAGGTTTTGCAATTGATAAATAAAAATCCTTACTCGGTGATAATGTTTCAACTTGCTTGCAACTTTGAAAAACTACAGAAAAGATAAAAAGGAGTAGTATTTGGATTTTTAAAAACATATTGATCAAAAAAGAATTACTAACTTTGTTTAACAAACGAAGAAAATAAAATTTTGTTTTGGCTGACCAATGCTAAATAAAAATAGCGCACCACGGATATTGTGATGCGCTATGGATTGCCATGTTTTATTAACGCATTAAAATTGCCTATGTATGGGACCGAATTCGCAGAACTTGTAACGCTGAGGCGTTACTTCGACCATCAATGGTTTCATTTTAACAAATAAAACTACCAAACTATCTGCAATCTTCAGTATCAGTCAAGGTTTTAATAGTTGGAATTGGCCCAAGTGAGGAAGGTGCATCTTCACCATCTCCTATAATAACTCTCTTAAAACGCAAGAAACCAGATGAACATCTCTCAATTTCAAACGTATAGATAATACTTGACCAAATATTTACTGTTGAATCACATGCTATTTTGTAATTTAAAATACTATTGACAAAATAATTCCCATCAACATTCTCCACAATATTTGAAAATTCAAGATAACCCACTTTTGAATTTGTAAAAGTGTTCCCATGATCTTTAATTGATGATAAATAAATTTTTGGTTGAAAGTGATATTGCATTGATAAAAAAATATCGGTAGATTCGATCACATTCTTAATTTTACTTTTATCCAAATATTTATTTAACCATGTATTATTAATTTTATCGGAAACTAATATTTCTAAATTTTTACTATTACAATTTATGTCTTCATCAGAGTAAAAATCATAAAGATTGTTTAATACAAGAATTGATGCTTTTTGAAATAACAGTCGCCTAACAGATTCATGTAATATAAATTTAATTTCCGAGACATTTAAGGAAGAATTTTCTTTTGAGACACTTTTTTCTGAAATTTTGACTTGAGCTTTACACGAAATAAATAATGCAATAATTAAAGTTATAGAAAAAATCTTACTTATCATTTCCTATTTTTTTAGAATTACTTAAATTCATCCTGATGGTCGCAGATTGTATCTGCGATCCTATACATTAAGAATACTGCTGAAGCTGGACAAGTTTTGCAATTCGCTAAATTCAAAAGCTAAAGTTTTACATCGCAAAAAATAAATCATACAAAGATAGTATAAACTTATACATTCATTAGGTATGGTTATGCAAAAATAGAGCATTTGAGTTCCTTAGTGTGGTACATTATTGATTATCATTTCTTGCATACAGCCCATTAAAATGCTAGATGTATCAGATCGAAGTGTATAATCGTCATTGTAACATAAAAATAGCGCACCACGGATTGTTTTGGTGCGCTATGGATTATTGCTCGATATTTATAATCTTCTTGTACACCTTATTTGCCATTAAACTCCCATAGACCCATAGCCAATTGATCAATCCATTGTTTTAACATTAATTAAATTCGTTTAAGTTCATAGAGAAAGATCATAAGTTATTGAATCGACAATCCATTTGCCATCTATTTTACTTAAATAAAAATTCTCACCAAGTCTGTCTTCAACACCCAAAATACTTGATAATGTATCGTTTGTAAAAGTTGATCGGGAAAGTAAAAATTTATCTTCTACTGGGTAATCAAAATTTATTGAAAGCCTTTGAATATATTTATATGAAGAGGAATAGTCTATTGTTCCGTCAATTAGCTTAAAATTTAAATTGCTACACTGAAAAGAACTATCACGTAAAGTGATATAAAACTCATTGAAACTTTGACTATTCTGATAATAGAAATTTATAAAATTACCTAGTATTATTGAATTGGTAGCACTGTCAATTTTGAAGGGGGATTCCTTATGCACACTTTCTATAATTTGACACAAAGTATAAGGTAAATTAGCAGATTGATTCCGATCAGCGCAGCTACTAAGTGCTATTAAAATGAAAAATAAAGTTACTATTCGCATTCTTCAAAATTGAAATTGTTAGTTATCCCTTTAAAATTTTTCTCAAGCATATTATACTCATCCAATGACAAAACCCCGGTCGCACATTTATCATTTTCATTCCATAAACCTTGATATGCCAAATATTTATAGTCTTGCCACTTTCCTTGCTTTCCATTAAATTCATAAAGCCCTTTAGCAAGATCATCAATCCAATTATACAACATTTCTCTATGTTGTTGATTTTTTGAATTTGTTTTATCACAAGCAATCTCAAATAATTTTTTAAAAGCTTCTTCACTTGTCGTATTATTTACATTATCTGGCCAATCACCGAAAGTCCAGTTTTCTTTCATATAACGCCATATTTCGGCGTGAATACCTTCATGCAATATAGTTAGCGCAATTAGTAAAGGTTGATCAGAATTACATAAAGATGGGTTAAAAGCAATTACTATCTGGCCATCATTATTTATTGTTGTTACACCTTTGCTTTTTGGATTAATTGTTGTAAAGTAATTAGCATCTACATTGTTTTTTCCTCCACCAACTTGTAATATAACATCTGAATTTCCAATATTATCAAAATTAGCCGTAGTGTTACACCATAAGGTGTTATTTTGTTTTTCAATTGCATTATAAATACATTTCAGATGGTCACAGCTGTTAAATGTGACATCCGG
>CALFYH010000096.1 GCA_937952155.1 uncultured Saprospiraceae bacterium | reverse complement strand
GACTGGAGTTCAGACGTGTGCTCTTCCGATCTATTTCTGACAAATGTTCATAAAAAGCAGATACTAACATATCTTAAATTGACCAATAAGAAACTCGGTATTCTTGTCAACTTTAACGATGAATCTATCATTGATAAAGAAAGTATTATACGAATTATTAATACCAAGCATCATTAGTAATTTAAAGAATCTGTATAATTTGTATAATCTGTGACCATAATAATTTCACACAAATTTATCAGATTTCGCAGACAAGAAAAAGAATCTGTGTAATCAGAGTAATCTGTGAGCAGTACCATTTTCTAACAGAATTTACCAGATTTCAATGATTAGTTATCTATCCAATTATAAATTAACAACTCTAAATTCTTAAAAATGCCTATAAATAAAAACGCACTTATTCGATACAAGGTCTTAGATAGCTGTTTTAGGAACCGGCAAAGAAAGTGGACACTCGATATGCTAGTTGATAAAGTAAGTGAAGCACTATACGAATATGAAGGTATATCAAAAGGTGCATCTATACGTACTGTCCAATATGATATTCAGATGATGCGCAGTGACAAATTAGGATATAATGCGCCAATAATCGTAGTAGATAAAAAATTTTATACATACGAAGATCCAAAATATAGCATCACCAATTTGCCTATCTCACATTCTGATATGCAACAAATGTCTGAAGCCGTAGAACTACTAAAGCAGTTTAAGGGTTTTGAGCATTTTAACTACCTAAATGATGTTGTTCAAAAACTCGAAGATCATGTATATAGTACTTCCAAAAAACAACAATCCATCATACATTTTGAGAAAAACGAAAGGCTTACGGGCATTCATTTTCTTGACTTTTTATATAAAGCCATCTTAGAGAAAAAAGTATTAACTATAACTTACAAATCTTTCAAAGCAGAGTCTGCCAATAACATTACATTCCATCCTTGGTGGCTCAAAGAATATAAGAATCGTTGGTTTCTATTTGGAATGAAATCGGAGTCTATACTCAATCTTGCACTTGATAGAATAGTTGCTATCGAGATTGACGAAAGAACTCAATATAAGCCATCACAAATCTCTTCTATTGATGACTATTTTAAAGATGTTATCGGTGTAACGGTAAGCATGAATGTCAGGGCTGAAGAAGTCAAACTTTGGGTAGATGATCGAAATGCGCCTTATGTCGAGACTAAGCCAATGCATCATAGCCAACAAATAATAGAACGGTATGACGACGGAAGTATGATTTTTACGATTAAAGTACAACTTAACTTTGAGCTGGAAAGAGAAATATTGGGTTTCGGTGACAGAATGATTGTAATAACTCCTCAAAAATTAAAAACAAGTATTTACAAAAAAATAGGAAAGACTATCACCTTATACAATCAAACAAATCACAACACCTAAAATATTATTAATACCTTTTCAGGCGATTTAGTTACAAATAAATACTTTTGGTCTCAAAAATTGCGTATATTAGTGTATGCGTGTGATATTCCACTTTTTGGTCTGGGTAGTTTCTATAAATATACTTGTCGTACAAGGCCAGAAAAGCATTCATACACCACTCAAAGTGAAATCCTTCATTGTGGCAGATTGTACCTTCAAACTAGATGAAAATACACTTATGCCCAATTCTGTAGTGATTATACATGGTCATGATACACTGTCTAATGTAGTCATAACCAATCAGTCTATTATCTTGCCAGATCAGTTATGCACAAAATGGAATGCAGATACCATCGTCATAAAATACAGAACTTTTGGATTTAACATCGAAAAAACCTATTTGACCATAGATTCGTCGCTACTTACATTTAAGGAAAAGGCCTATACAACTGGTTATGAATATCGGCCTTCTGATAACAAAAATGCCATCATAGAATCCAAAGGTTTAGATTATCGAGGCAGTTTTTCCAGAGGTTTTTCTGTGGGAAATAGCCAGAGCTTGGTACCTAATTCTAATTTTGACATGCAGCTTATCGGGGATTTGGGCAATGGACTCAAGGTCGTAGCTGCCATATCCGACGAAAATCTGCCCATCCAAGCGCAAGGAAATACACAGCAGTTGCAGGAATTTGATAAAGTCTTTATCCAAGTAAGCAAGGGCAAATCATCCGTGACGGCTGGAGATTACGAATTGCGACGACCCAACAGTTATTTTATGAATTATTTCAAAAAACTAAAGGGTATCAGCTTGTCAACTGCTTTTCAAGTTGGAAAACAAGCAGAAGTAAACTCTAAAGGCAGTTTCGCTATTTCAAGAGGCAAATTTTCCAGACAGACATTGCCTACAAAGGAAGGGAATCAAGGTCCATATCGACTTCAGGGCAACAATGGAGAAAGGTTCATCATCGTCTTGGCTGGTACTGAAAAAGTATATTTTAATGGAAACTTGCTCAAACGTGGCTTTGATTATGACTATGTGATAGACTACAACAGAGCTGAAATCACATTTTCACCAACCAGAGTTATTGCCCGCGATTCCAGGGTAATTATTGAGTTTGAATACACAGATGTGTCTTATCTACGATCTTTGTATGCTGCTGAGACGGAATTTAAAGGTGCAAGATGGAATGTAAATTTGAACTTCTATTCTGAGCAAGACAGTAAAAATGCGACAGGCGACTTACAACTGGACTCTACGGACATTCGTATCCTCGAAAATAGCGGCGATGACCTTAGGCAAACTGTTCGTAAAAGTATCAGGATGATAACAGAAGATGAAAAGAAAGAAGCAAACAGAATCTTATATTCTGGCAAGGCAGATCCATTAGACCCATCGAATATCATTCTTGTATTCACTGAGAATCTGGATAGTGCCGTATATACTGCTGTTTTTACAGACTTGGGTGCGAATAAAGGCGATTACATCATAGACCAGACCAAAAGTAAAAATGGCCGTGTTTATGTGTATGCTGGCAAAAATTTGGGATCATACCAACCTGTAATTCAGCTTATTCCACCTGAACAAAAACAAATGTTCACCGTCAATGGCAGCTACAAGATAGGAAAACAGACCGATGCATTTGCAGAATTGGGTATGAGTAATGTGGATATAAATCGGAGATCGGTATTGGGCAATGAAGATAATACAGGACTCGCATCGCATTTTTCATTGACACATCATTCAAGACTCGACAGCAGTGGATTATGGAATTTGTCTGCCAATGTAAAACATGAATTTGTACATAAAAATTTCAGATCACTCAATCCATATCGCGCACCAGAGTTTGTGCGTGACTGGAACATTTCGCAAATTCTAGGACAAGGAGATGAAAATCTCCTTATTGGAAACGTGAAACTTGCTAATAAATCTGGACTTGGATTAGCATATGGATATAACAGTTTTGTAAAGACAAGTCAATATACCGGACGAAAACATGAAGCTACGCTAGAATACAATACCAAGAGATGGCAGCTGCGAGTGTATAACAATTATCTGACATCTGAATCAACGTCCAAAGGTGAAGAAAGCCGGTTTTTAAGACCCAATATATCGGCAATGTACAGAATAGGTAAAACATTAGACTGGTCAGTCGGTATGGTATATGATGCTGAAAACAACCAATATAGAAACATGCAATCGGATACACTCTTGAAGCCTAGCTATGCTTTCAAAAACTTAAAATGGGTAATTACCAATAATTTTGAAAGGGATTTTGCGCTTAAAATGTCATACTCCGTGCGTGATGATCGATTTGCGAAGGGAAATGCCTTGCAGCTTGCATCATTGGCAAACGAATTGGAGCTCGCTGGAAAATGGCATGCATCTGATAATTCTGATCTGCAATGGAGTGTCATTGGGAGACAATTGGACATAAAAGATCAGACCTTGTTGCCAAATGACAAAAGTAAAAAAACTATTTTAGGCAGAATAGATTATTCATTTTCAGCTTGGAATGAAGGTATAAGGTCTGTCACTTCGTACAATACAAATTCTGGTCAAGAGCCCAAAATAGAGTACATCTTTCAAAAAGTAGAAGCCGGACAAGGTGATTATATTTATATCGGTGATTCGATGAATCCCAATGTTTCGATCATTCAGGATTTCAGATATGATCCTACCAATCCTTTGTCTCGATATATCAGACTTGCCTTGAATAATAATGAATTTATTCGTACCAACAACATCGAAATTAATCAGACTTTTAATATCGAGCCATCCAGATTCCGAAAACCAAAAGAAGGCAGCAAACCGAGTAAATTCTATAAGTTTCTCTCCAGATTTTCTACCATTACTAATGTTAGAATTGCAAAAAAGCAGATGGATGGAGTAGCTGTACCGATCTTATCTTATATAGATTTTTCATTAAATGACACATCACTTGTAGCGTATAATGCCTTGTATGCCAATACCTTGTTTTTTAATAAGGGAAATGTGAAATATGATATTCAACTGGGCAACCGTAACTCACAAAATAGGATAGTACAGATCAATGGCAAAGAAGATCGAGGCTTGAATGATTTGTTTTTGAGAACCAGATTTAATGTCAAAGGTAAAACAGACTTGTTCCTTATTGTGGAGAAATCGGTAAAGTCTTATGTATCTGAAGCTTTTGACGAGCGTAATCTGGATATTTTGATCTATCGCATCAAGCCTGAAATAAGCGTAAGACCTACAAATAATACCCGTCTTGCATTGAAGTATGCATACCAGGACAAAAAGCAGAAAATACTGTCAGGTGATGCTGCATTCTTGAATGAAACATCTGCTGAATTTACCTTAAGGAAAGTCAGTAAGTATAGCTTAGATTTTTCTGTCAGTTATGTAAAAGTAAAATTCTCAGGTGCTGCCAATTCTCCATTAGAATACGATATGCTAGAAGGTCTTAAAAATGGGCAAAACTTCCTTTGGAACTCTAGCTATACCAAAAGAATTGCCAAAAATATCGATTTATCATTTCAATATGAAGGTCGTAAGACAGGTATTTCGCCGACTGTGCATGTTGGAAGAGCACAGGTGAAAGCTACATTTTGATGGTTTTTCAAAGCTGAATTCTTAGATTCACATCTCTGGCAAGCGCCCAGCAAAATACCAAATTGCATAATATGAAACTTTGTTTTTTGCCACTATCTCTGTAAGCTTTATTTGTGCATTGATGTAAGCTTGCTCTCTGCTATTGACCACAAAGAGGCTGCTTTCGCCTATATTGAATAAGCGCCTCTCGGCTTCCAGCATTTGTTTGTACAGTTCTACAGTTTTGCCAAAAATCTCTATCTGGTCCAGTGTGGCTCGCCATTCAGTGATGTAATTTTCAAATTTGATTTGCAATTCATTGGTTTTTTGATGTAGCATGAGATCCGCTTCTTGTATTTTTAAATCGGCTAGTTTGATGTCGCCACGTTCTTTCCTCAGAAAAAACGGCATCTTAAATTCCATGCCCCACTTGTAATTATTGATGGAAAAATGTGTTGTCTGGTTTCCACCAAATGCCTCTGAAAGTGGATTATACTGTACATTAAGTTTTGGCTTTAACTTATCTTGTTTTAGTCTTTTTTCTATGTCTAATTGTAGTAATTTCTGTCTCAAAACTTCTAGATAAGGATGCGATTCGGGTATCAGGCTATTATTTATTTTAGGAACATCATGTTGGATTAATTTTGTGACAATGGTTAGATCTATTGGCTGATTGTTGATATCCAAGTTTTGCATGTTTTCATTCCACAGTTGACCAGAAAGTGCATTGGTCGCTTTGACCAATTCCATCTCTGCCTGAGAAAGACTCAAATTTATATTTTGCACCTGGATGTTTGCTTCTATAGTATCAATACCGGGCCTGTCACCTTTGATGGCATATGTTCTGACTGCTTCAAAACGCAATTTGGCATTTTTCACTGCTTCATTCAATACCTGACGTACATGGTATGTTCGAAACCAATCCCAATACAGATTTGCAGTTTGAAATAAAACTTCATTAGTCATATCTTGCTGTTGATTGATGGCAAGATTTTGGCCTATTCTCGCTGATTTAACTTGTGCCCGTCTATCATCTATCCACAAACCTTGACCAAGTGGAACTGATACACCAGCATACCAAAGTCCATTATCAGGTGTCTTATTTTCGTTGCCTAATAATATGCCTCTATTGATATCATATCCGCCTTTGAAATCTATACCATACCAAGTGGGAATTTTGACTTCACCATTTATGAGACTATAGTAATTTTTACTGTCAAAATATTTTTGTGAAATTAAGCTTTGTGCTGTCGGATCAAAACTTCCCTTTGCTTTTAACAATTCTGCAGCTGCAAAATCTCTCTGCAATAATGCCCTACCTGCCATCGGATGGTACTTCTTCACTTGATCAAATACAGACTCTAATGTCAATGTAGGAGAATCAACTTGGCCATTAGCATTCTGTAAAGCGAAAATATAAACAAAAGTCAATGCTAAAACCTGAGTAATCAATCTATTTTTTACCATCTTTTCCTTTATTATCAATAACGGTATTCAGTTTATAATAATCTGGTGGAAAACCATTGATTTGTCTCCATATCTCATACCAAACGCTTACATTTTTGAGCAAAGTCAATGTACGTACACCTGCACCGACGCGAAGTTGTTCAGGCCAAGGATGTGAATCAGTTTTGGGTTTGACTAAGATTCTGTACAGTTGGTTTTCGGAAATAAAATTGTCAATGGCCAATACTTCTCCTTCATAGGTGCCAAAGGAAATGCCTGGCCATCCAGAAAATATTATCGCTGGCCATCCGTCAAACTGCATCATCACTTTTTGCCCTTTTTCGAATAGTGGTAAGTCTATCGGTCGTACATACATCTGCACTGCAAGGTCATACG
>CALFYH010000095.1 GCA_937952155.1 uncultured Saprospiraceae bacterium | reverse complement strand
GATCTACAGATAAGTGTAATAATTTTGACGTTTGTAATCAATTAATCACCGTAATAGATACGACTAAGCCTAACTTCACCCTGCCGCCAAATATTACCTTATACACTGGCGTGATACCATCTGGAGTTAAAACTATTGTTAATTATGACTTCAATACGGGTACATCATATAATAACCTAAGGCCTAAACTGTATACTGGAATTACATCTAAAGTTGATACTAGTTCAAATATGTATATGACTACCACTGGAGTAATAAGTGGCAATTTAGCATTTACGCCTAATACTTTAGCTGGAAAAGCATTGAAGGTTAATGATTCTCAACTTCCAGGAATATGGAGATTCAATGTGGGTGGAAATAATTTACCGTTGTTTAATAATTTTTCAGTTTATGTACAAGCTAGAAAAAATGGGGTGGGTAGTGCAAATACCTTGTTGATGGATTACAGTACAGATGGTTCTAGCTGGACCAATTTCAGTACAACTGCATTAACTACTGGCACATGGGTTCAATGTACAGCTCCAATTAATGGATTAGCATTCCCTTCTCAGTTATTTATCAGAGTACGATACACAGGAGGAACTAATCCTCAAACCAAAGAATTGTATATTGATAATTTCCAAATCAAGGGTACGAAATTAGCTGATTCTTGTGCATATGAAGACTTGCCTTCTTTGACAGGATATCCAACAAACGTTACGCATCCTTGTGATGCTAATCCTATAGTAGAATATACAGATTCTATTTCTGGTGGTACATGTGTTAATGACACAAAAGTTACTAGAACGTGGTATGTAACAGATTTTTGTGGAAATTCATCATCAGGAACAGGTAAACAAATTATCACGGTTAAGGACACTACTGGTCCTGTAATTACTTGCCCTGGAAATGGTTCAACATTCCAAAGAAAGGCAGATACTATGCTTTGCTATTATACTGTAATTGGCAATGAATTTGACCCATTTGCAAAAGATGCTTGTTCTGATTCTGTTACTTTAAGTAATAATGTCAATTTCACAAGTTCATTAAATTCTGAACAATTACGAGTAGGCCTTCACAATATTATATGGACGGCTACTGATGTGTGTGGTAATGTATCGAGATGTACTGTAGTAGTTAATGTTTTTGAAAGAGAACCGCCAGTAGCTAGATGTAAAAAGATTACTATAAATCTTGATACATTAGGATTAAAAACTATAACAGCGAATGACATAGATAACGGTTCAACAGATAATTGTGCAATAAAAACAAAAACTTTGAATCGGTACACTTATACATGTGATGATATTCCATGGCGTATTGTCAAGCTTACAGTGACTGATTCATCAGGTTTAATGAGTATGTGCTCAGATACATTATTTGTTAAGGATGT
The DNA here is from genome assembly GCA_937952155.1 of uncultured Saprospiraceae bacterium. Classification (GTDB taxonomy): domain Bacteria; phylum Bacteroidota; class Bacteroidia; order Chitinophagales; family Saprospiraceae; genus OLB9. The sequence continues at coordinate 720 of CALFYH010000095.1, read as the reverse complement.
TACACCACCGGATATTGTATGTAAAAATATTAATATCATATTGCCACCAAGTAAAGTAAAAACAATTACGGCTGATAGTGTTCTTTCAAAAATCAAGGACAACTGTGGAATATTAATTAAAACGGTAACACCAAATACTTTCAATTGTGCGAGTACAAAAAATACAAATGTGACAGTTACAATTACTGATGTTAACGGTAATAGCTCAACTTGTACAGCAAAAGTTACCATCACAAATGATGCGGATGGTGATGGTATATATGATCCTTGCGATAATTGTAAAAATGTAAGTAATCCTAATCAAGAAGATGAAGATTGCGATGGAGTTGGAAATGCATGCGATGTGTGTCCTAAAGGTGCCGACTCTGTGGATAACAACAATGATGGACTTCCGGATTGTAAATATCCACCACCATTTGCTTCCATTTTAGCAAGTTGGAAATGTGGTACTAAACCACAAAAAGTATATATTGCTACAGTCGATGCAAATAATGTGTGTACGAAGACCTGTGTGCTCTATACTACTTTAACGAATCCAATGCCGGCTAAAAAGTCCTTAGGACCTTGTATTGCCTGTGGTAATAATCTTGTTGATGGGTCTAATCAAGGTGAGATAAAATTATCTTATTCTGAAGATAGACTTCTAAATGAGATTGATGCTACAGATCCTGATCAATTTATACCTGAATCAGAATGGGACTTCACGATTTATCCAAATCC
>CALFYH010000094.1 GCA_937952155.1 uncultured Saprospiraceae bacterium | reverse complement strand
TACCATACAAGAAAATAAAACACGATTGCATCATCAAAGGTGATGGATTATATACAAGCATAGCCGCAGCATCTATTTTAGCAAAAACATACCGAGACGACTATATGATAAAACTCCATAAAAAGTGGCCAAACTATAACTGGGAAAACAATAAGGGATATCCCACTCTTGAACATCGGGAAGCTATCATCAACTATGGTATCACGATGCATCATAGAAAATCTTTTCAATTGCTACCACCAGATATTCAATTAAGCCTTTTTGATTAAGCTTATTTTGAAATAAAAAACAATAAAAACTAGGCAAGGATTACAATCATCATTTTCTTTAATAAATTAGAACTAATATTTTTTTACTTTTGCATCATGTAATCAGGATTAATCCAAAAAATAATTTACCATGATGCAATTTGATTTGACTGAAGAGCACCTAGCAGTGCAGCAAGCAGCTAGAGAATTTACACAACAAGAGCTGCTGCCAGGTGTCATTGAGAGAGATAGAGAAATGAAACACCCTACGACCCAAGTCCAGAAAATGGGTGAAATGGGCTTCTTGGGAATGATGGTTTCTCCAGAGTATAATGGTGGCGGTATGGATACGATATCATATGTCTTGGCGATGGAAGAAATCAGCAAGGTAGATAGTTCCTGTTCAGTCATCATGTCCGTCAATAATTCCTTGGTTTGTTGGGGATTGGAAACCTATGGTACAGAAGAACAAAAACAAAAATATCTGACAAAACTGGCAGCTGGCGAAATCATTGGTTCATTTTGCCTATCTGAACCAGAAGCCGGAAGTGATGCTACCAGTCAAAGAACGACTGCTATAGACATGGGAGATCATTACATCCTAAATGGCACAAAAAACTGGATAACAAATGGCGGAAAGTCATCAATCCACCTAGTCATAGCACAAACATATCCCGAAAAAGGACATAGAGGAATAAATGCTCTTATCGTAGAGACATCTTGGGATGGAGTAGTCATAGGTGCAAAGGAAGATAAATTGGGAATCAGGGCATCAGATACGCATACGATTATGTACAACGATGTAAAAGTACCCAAATCAAATAGAATTGGTGAAGATGGTTTTGGCTTCAAATTCGCCATGAAAGTACTATCGGGTGGAAGAATCGGTATCGCAGCGCAAGCCCTTGGTATCGCAGCAGGTGCCTACGAACTTGCTGTAAAATATTCTAAGGAACGCGAAGCATTTGGCAAACCTATCAGTCAGCATCAAGCAGTTGCATTCAAACTCGCTGATATGGCTACAGAAATCGAAGCGGCCAGACTGCTTGTATATCGTGCTGCATGGATGAAAGATCAAGGCATGGATTACACATCAGCTGCCGCAATGGCAAAACTTTTTGCATCTGAGGTAGCGATGAGGCACACCGTAGAAGCTGTGCAAGTGCACGGTGGATATGGATATGTAAAAGAGTATCATGTAGAGCGCTTGATGCGGGACGCCAAAATAACACAAATCTACGAAGGCACATCTGAGATGCAGCGTGTAGTGATAAGTAGAAATATTCTTAGCGGACAATTGTATGAACCACTTTGGAAAACAGCAAACGTATAATCAATAAGGCAACATCAGGCTTCGGAAGAGCTTGGCATATAGGGACTTTTTTTGGTATCCCAGTCAAAATTCATTGGAGTTTCGGATTGTTTTGCTTATTTATTGCTTACACCATCATAAGCAATGATATGAAACCATGGCAATCAGTAGCGTATGGATTGGTGGTACTGACTATGTTTGTATGTGTGGTACTTCATGAATATGGCCATGCGCTAACAGGAAGGAAATTTGGTGTAAAGACAGTAGATATTCTAGTATCCCCGATCGGTGGCCTTGCTAGGATGAACAAGATGCCCGAAAAACCTATACACGAATTTTATATTAGTATAGCAGGACCACTTGTCAACCTAGTGATTGGTAGTTTTATCTTGCTTGTATTTTATCTTTATAATGGTAAATATTCATTGGATCTCAATAGTTTTGATCTCGATAAGCCTGCTGAGTTTATAAGAATATTAGCACCTATCAATCTCACTTTGTTTTTGTTTAATCTTATTCCAGCTTTTCCGATGGATGGAGGCCGCATCTTGAGGTCATTGCTCGCATCCCGTATAGGCAAGGTCAAAGCAACAAGAATAGCATCTACAGTTGGAAAGGTTTTGGCGGTAGGTTTTATTATTTTTGGAATATTTGACGAGCAAGTTATCTTAGCTTTAATTGGACTATTTATTTTTATGATGGCAGGTCAGGAGTATGATCAGACAAAGATTCAAGCTATCATCAGCAATACCAAAGTAGGTGACATCATGCGCACCTCATTTACCAAGCTTCACCTAAGTGATAACTATGCTACTGTTATTGAAAAATATCATCGTGCAGGAGAACAAAATTTTTTGGTCTTCGATTCATTAGGAAATTTATCGGGTACCGTACCAGAGCTATTTATTAAAGATACTATAAAAAATAATGCAGAAGAGAAATCTGTAAATCAACTTATGTCTTCAAAAATATTGAGAGCAGAACCTGACATGTTTTTAAAAGACGTAATAGAAAAAATGCGAAATGAAGGTGTAGCAATTGCCAGTGTAGAACAAAATGGAAATATCATCGGTGTATTAGATAGAAATGGCATTGAAAACTTTTTGAGACTCAAGGCTGAGTAAACTTTAGAGATCTTTACCTAGAGCCTTTCCTATATTTGACTATATAATTGAAGGCAACGAAATAATTTATCATCAATATTAGTTTTTAAATTTGTTATTGCTGTATATTAATAATTGAGAATCAATACCAATGTCTAATTTAAATTAAAAATAAGGTAATGAAAAATGAAGTTCCCCAGCAGTTAAAAAGCCAAAGATTGTTTTCAATCATAATACTGATACTTGGACTCACTTTGGTAACTTTTATGATTACCGTTGAAGGAGAACTTGGAGCTTTACCTTTGTTTTTAATTCTTGTAGGGATATCGTGGTATTTATATGTCCAATATCAAATCAAAAAACATATTAGGAGCAATGGGCAATTGCAAAATAAATAAACATTTTTATTTGCTTATATGCTATTTAATTACCTTACCTTTATAACCACCTTTCCCTTGGCACGACCGCTCATCACGTAGTTCAAGGCATCATTCGTCTGATCAAAAGGAAAAACTTTATCTATCACAGGTACTATCTTGCCTGCTTCTATCAAGCTGGTAATGGCGGTCAGCTGCTGGCCATTGGCGTTCATGAAAAGAAAAGCATAATCTGCTTTCTGTTTTTTAGCAAGACGATTTACCTTGTAGCTCAAGAAGTAAATGGCCATTTTCATAAACCACGACAAGCCATTTTCTTTGGCATAAGCCGTATCTGGCGGACCTGATATAGAGATCACTTTACCGCATGGTTTCAAGATGCGCAGCGATTTTTCTAATGTTAGAGCATCTTGGCTATTCAGTACCATGTCATAATCCTTCAGTATGGTTTCAAAATCATCTTTTTTATAATCAATAACGATATCTGCACCCAGATTTTTGACCATTTCTGTATTGGTGGCGCTTGCAGTGGTGGCCACAGTGGCACCAATGTGTTTGGCCAATTGTATAGCGATGGTACCTACACCTCCAGATCCCGCTTGGATGAATACTTTTTGGCCTTTTTGGAGCTTTGCCTTATCATAAAATGCTTGCCAAGCCGTGAGCGCTACCAAGGGAATCGACGCTGCTTCTTCCATAGAAATATTTTTTGGCTTCGGCGCAACATCGTTTTCGTCTATGGCGATGTACTCTGCAAAAGCACCAATACGCAAGTCTCTAGGTCTAGCATAGACCTCATCGCCCACCTTAAATTTTGTGACTTTCGATCCAATCTTTGTTACCACTCCAGCCACATCATGACCCAATATCAAGGGAAATTTGTAGGGAAGCAAGAGCTTAAACTCTCCACTTTTGAGCTTGCCATCTATCTGATTGACACTAGCGACATGGATTTCTACCAGCACCTCATTTTCTTTGACCTCAGGCGTGGCGAGCTCCGATAATTGAAGGCTCGCATCCTTGCTATATTTATCAATGGTATATGCTTTCATGTAAAATTTATATATTTGCTTTCAATTTGCAAGTGCAAAGATATATAATACTTTCAAAATGCAAGTAATAATTTTAATTTATTTTTATGAATAAGGAAAAAAAACGTTCGGACTGTCCCATCAGTTGTTCACTCGATATCTTTGGTGACAAGTGGTCGCTGCTGATTATCAGGGATTTAATGTTATGGAATAAGCATACTTACGGTGATTTTTTAAAATCTGCCGAAGGCATTGCTACCAATATTTTAGCTTCAAGATTGCAGTCTTTAGAAGAAAACAAGCTCCTAGAAAAGCTTGAACATCCCGACAGCAAAGCAAAAAATCTGTATAAACTGACTCAAAAAGGCATGGACTTAATCCCCATCATCGTAGAAATGTACCTCTGGTCAGAGAAATATTTAGAAATTCCTGACGAGTTAAAAGCCACTGTCAAAGAAGCTAAAAAAGACAAAGAAGCTTTTATAAAATCGACGATGAAAGCTTGGAAGAAACAAAATAATCAGGATAAAGAAAATAAATAGATGTTTGTTTATAAAGGCCAATTGGTTGTTATTGAGTAATAAGCAAAAGAATTTTTCGTATTATGTAGAAAATTTACAGTAATTTTAAATCCACATTAAGAATATTATGAACGTCGAAGATCAAATCAATGATTATATAAATTGTCAACCTGAAAACAAACGACAAGATATGTTGGTCTTACATCACATCATTCAAGATATCAATCCCAGATGTAAATTATGGTTTCTTGATGGTAAGAATGAAGAAAACAAAACGGTTTCTAACCCGAATATTGGATACGGAAGTTATGAGATTATATATACCAATGGCACGAGCAAGGCTTTTTACCAAGTAGGATTAAGTGCAAATACCGGCGGGATTTCCATTTATATTATGGGTATAAAAGATAAGGCTTATTTGGTCAGTACATTTGGCGATTCATTGGGAAAGGCAAGTGTGACAGGATACTGTATCAAGTTCAAGTCACTTAAGGATATCAACATTGACACACTGGTCGCCGCTATACGATATGGATTTGAAGATAGAACATAACCTATTTTTGTTTAGATATAAGAGCGAACATCAAAATAAATAAAAGTGAAAATTATCGAGCATACATTTGATGGGTTTTTGATCACAACTGATAAAAGTAAGTTGGACATAGCTGCCATTCACCACTTTTTATCCAAATACGCTGGATGGAGTGACAATATTCCTTATGAAAAGGTAAAAACGTCGATTGATAATTCTTTAAATTTTGGATTATTCCACAGCGGCAAACAAATCGGTTTTGCACGTGTAATTTCTGATTTTTCGACCATTGCCTATTTAGGAGATGTATATATTTTGGACGAATATCGAGGACATGGACTTTCCAAAAAACTTATGAATTGCATTATGACACACCCTAATTTGCAAGGACTTAGACGGTGGATATTATTGACATCAACAGCAGACTGGTTGTATGAAAAATACGGATTTATTAAAGTGCCCAAGCCAGAAATGTATATGGAGTTATTTGATCCTGATGTTTATAGTGGGAAGGATGTGTAGAATAAATTCCATAGTATTAAAAATATGAGTTATCATTTTTTTCCATACTTTTGACCAAATATAATCAAATAGACATGTCTAGTAATTCAGTAAGCTTACATCGTGTATTCGCCGCACCGGTAGAGAAAGTTTTTAAGGCATTTATCGATTCGGATGCGATGGCCGCATGGTTGCCGCCTTATGGATTTGTGTGCAAAGTACATCACTTCGATCCTGTAGTGGGTGGTAGTTATAGGATGTCATTTACCAATTTTACGACGGGCAGTAGCCATTCTTTTGGTGGAGAATATCTGGAGATCGTACCTAATCAATTGATGAAGTATAGTGATAGATTTGATGATCCCAATCTGCCTGGACTGATGATTACCACGATCCACTTTAAGTCGGTGTTGTGTGGCACGGAGCTCACCGCTACCCAAGAAGGCATACCCGAGATGATACCAGTGGAAATGTGCTATCTCGGCTGGCAAGAATCTTTGGACAAGTTGAAGCGATTGGTCGAGCCTAATATACCAGACGCATAATTATTTTAAAAAATATTAATAAAAAAAAGCAATGGCAAAACAAATATTTATCAATCTCGCTGTCACAGACTTACAGCGATCTATGGAATTTTATACAGCCTTGGGATTTGTGAATAATCCACAATTTTCTGATGACACAGGCAAGTGCATGGTGTGGAGTGAAAATATATTTGTGATGTTGCTTGCCCACGATAAGTTTAAAAAATTTGCAACAAAGCCCATTGCGGATACAAAATCAACAATAGCTGGACTATTTTCCTTGTCAATGGATAGCCTAGACGAGGTCAATTCCATGATGGAAAATGGCCTGAAAGCGGGTGGTATCGAGCCATCAGAGATGAAGGATTATGGGTTTATGCAGCAGCGCACGATCGAAGATTTTGATGGACACACTTGGGAGATATTCTTTATGGATATGTCTAAGTTTTCAGAATAACGTACAATCATTCAAAACAAAAATAAATAGACATGGCTAGTATCCAACCACATATCAACTTTAATGGCAACGCCGAGGAAGCTTTCCTTTTTTATCAATCTGTATTCGGTGGCGAATTTTCAAAAATCATTCGATTCAAAGATCTAGCAGGCCCTGGATTTGAAGTGGATAAGGAAGAAGAAGATAAGCTCATGAATATTGCACTATCTATAGGGGATAATGTGCTGATAGGCAATGATGTACCGCAGTTTATGGGTCGCGTGAGCGAAGAGGAAAACAGGAGTAAGATTGCAGTATTTACAGACAGTAGGGCAGAGGCAGATCATATATTCCAAGGATTGTCAGATGGAGGCTCAGTCGAGGTACCAATGACAGACAGTCCTTGGGGCAGCTATTTTGGTATGTTCAGAGATAAATATGGCATAGAGTGGACCGTAACTTTTGAAGAAGATACAGATTCATGAAAAGTCAAATTTTCACACATCTACATTAAAAATTATTTTGAGAAAATACTTTACAGCTGAAAATAATTATAAAATGAACAGGAAATTGATT
>CALFYH010000093.1 GCA_937952155.1 uncultured Saprospiraceae bacterium | reverse complement strand
ATCACCCATTTTAGATTATATTCTTAATATCCCTTCGGAATTAGAAATAAATATGAGATCAAAATGCTATCTTTTTCCAGCCTTTTTCAAATTTCGATATTCGGTTTTCTTCACAGCAAGGCTAGCATTTAATTCAAATCCCACCAATAGGATGAAGGAATTGAGCTGAATCCATACCATCGTGACCATTAATGCACCGATAGAGCCATAGATTTCATTGTATTTTCCAAAATTATTGATAAAGTAGCTAAACCCAAGCGATGTCAATAAAGATAAAACTGTTGCGATGATAGATCCTATGTTTATGAAAGATATACGACGATACATAGACGGCCCAAATGTATAAATAAGGCTGATACCCGTGTACACCATAAATATTGAAAATATATAATTAAAGATGCTTACCGATACCAAAATTATATCCGGGATATGGTAGGCGTTTTTGAGTACATCCATTACCTTACCTTCTACTACCATATTATGAGCGATACAATCAATAATAGTGATAAAATAACTGTCAATCCTATAGCTACCAAACGAGTATGCCACCAAGCTCTAGGTTTGAATGTCTCATTGTAGGCTTTATCGAATCCAGACATTAGCGTAAGCATACCATTGGATGAAAAAAACAAAGCCAAAGCTGCACCTAAAGACAATAAACCATCTCGTTTGATCGACGTAATGTCATTTATGATGCTGAAGATATATTGATGTGCATTTTCGGGAATTACGCCTTTGAGATTATCGCTGAGCATAGTTGTGTAATCCTTCACTACAGGAAACAATGGCAACAAAGTAAATAGAAATATGATGGCTGGAAATAAGGACAAGAACAAACTGAAAGAGATCGAATTTGCTCGAGTTGTCAGGTTATCCTTGCGAATTTCACTAACCAAAAAGGCAAGCACTTCATATAAAGAAAGACCCGAAAAACCTGGAGGACTATACACCTTGGACCAACCAGTAACTTTCTGAACAAACGGATGATCTTTTATATTTTGTACCAGACTGTTTCTTCTTTTTATCAAAATAACGGTCTTAATTTTTCTAACATATATTCAGGACATGATACCTTTTTTCCGGATGACATCTCTATGAAAAATAATTTGACTACCGCTTTGTGGATCATTTGCATCTCCTCATTAAAAATCTCATTTTCAAAAACTATCATCCGTGAAGGCAATTCCGTTAGGATCGTTCTGATAGTTAGTTCTTCATCATACTTCGCTGGCAAAATATATCGAGCATCTACATGTACCACAGGCATCATGACACCATAAACTACTTCCAGATCCCGATAGGTCAACCCTAAACTACGCATCGTCTCTACCCTACCGATCTCATAAAGCTGGGCATAATTACCATAATAAAGGTATCCCATCATATCGGTTTCGCCATATCTTACGCGCTTTTTATAATCAAAACTGTACATGACTTTAGCTTTGTGTTATCAAATCAAATCCCTCACAAGCGGACAAGTCATACAATGTGATCCACCTCTGGCCCTAGACAATTCATTGGATGGTAAAGTAATGATGGTTTTTTCAAGCGTATTTGGATCTAAACTTTTTTCTGTGATTTGTTGTAAAAAATCTCTTGCATGAATAACTTGATATCCTGCTGTTTTGAATGCCAATTCAGTTTTAGGGTTACGATCATAGGTAAGTGCTACACCTGGTTTCAGTGCCACTAGATTGCATCCGTCAGTCCATTGTTCTCTTTCCTGATATGGCGTGACGCCTTCGCCAGCAAAAATAAAATTTACTTTTGGATTGATCTCATGGATAAAAAAGTTCTTAACGGAATCATATACGATCTCCGCACCATTCTTTCGGTACACCTTGACATTAGAACTTATACCGTCAAAAACTGTCGGCTTAAAACAAACTATGTCATTTTGATCTATCTGAGTAAACAATGTATCGATGTGCATACAAAAACGATCAGCTGGAATATTGATTTGCGCAACATTTGATATAAGACCTTTGGCAAACAATACATCTTTGACGCACCGGATAGCATAGTCTGTCGTACGCTCTGAACAACCTATCAATACAAAATCATTATTGAGCATCATAAAATCTCCACCTTCGAGTGATACTACTTCACCTTTTTTTGAAGGTGGGAATTTATCCAAATGATTTAAGTTGATGATTTTACCTTCGGAATCTAAATCTTTGAAGAAAGGATGCGCATAAAATATAAATCGAGTCAATAAATTTTCCCTGTAACGAGCAGATTTTGCTGCCTTAGTTATTATGATATGATCCTTGACAACGACTGCAATGTCTCTAGTAAAAATAAAATTGGGAATAGGGTCAAAATAAATATGGTCTTCATCTTGATAATATCCTGTAATCAGCAATTTTGTGAGTGATTTGGCATCAAGATTCAACATAAATTCCTTGTCTGCTAGTGGCAATTCTTCATATTCGACTATTTTGTCAATGAGTTCAATTTTAATTTCTGGACTAGCTTCAAATCCTTCTTCGATAAGTCTCTGGGTATCTAGCACATTTTCTTTGCCTATGACTTGCTGCAATACACGGCGAAAGATATCATGTTCTTCTCTCATTTGCGGCAAATGAACAATGTCGTCAAAGAGCAGTTCGACTGCTTTTTTAGGTGAAATACGCGCTATTCCATCATCTGGTCGATGGATGATTACCTTTCGCAAAGTTCCTATTTCGGAATTTACATTTAACATAAGATTTTGGTATGGTTTCGACTGCGAAGGTAATGAAAACTAATATAATGTAGTTGTAAAGCCCAGATTTAAGTCAAATTCTGGTTTTAAGTGTGTATTAATTTGCATAAAAAGAAAATAATTCGATGATTTATATCACAAATTTTGGTAATTTTGCTCATGCAATTAATTTCTCCTTACGGGTAATTTTGTCTATCAAATTAGATTTATTTATAACATAAAAACAATAATTAGTCATGCAGAAAGATCATAAAGTATATTTGTCAGATCTTCATTTCGAACATACACAATGGTTGAGTGAATTGAAATTTTGGGAAGACGAAATCAAATCCTTTTCAAAGAGATTGGGAGAAGTCGTAGTCAGATATACCTCCAACGAAATCAGAGCCAAAATCGAACACTTTCAGAATCAATTTATTTTGCACGACGAAGTGATTGATGTATTAAAAAAAGACGTAAAAAATCACGAAAAAGCCATCGCCCAGCAAGCTGAAGATAATCCAGTCGCGATAAACCATGTGTATTTTAATGACCATACTGGACTCAGGGACAAAATGGATACACAAAGACAAATATACGGAGAATTAAAGTCAGATTATTATAGTTTTCTTTCTAAATCTATGTAATATCTCACTAGCAAATAAAAAAAGGTGTTATCTTATCTGATGACACCTTTTTTTTTGAAAAAAGATACTGCAAACTTCACCCGCAAGTATTCGCTGAGCACAAGGTTTAAAACGATCCTAGTCACCATCAATCTTCGGTTATTGGGATGACCTCTTTGGGGATTGTTGTGCCTGTGTTTTTTTTTGTTTGCAGTACCCTATCTAGGATCTCAAAATAAAAAACGCATAAGTGTCATAAGACGTTGCAAATATAAAGCAAAACATATTATAAAAAAAAATAATATGTTAAATTTTTTTACATTTTTTTCCTTACACCAGTTTACTTTTTCGAAAGTCAATGGCAACATT
>CALFYH010000092.1 GCA_937952155.1 uncultured Saprospiraceae bacterium | reverse complement strand
CAATTATCAATTATCAATTATCAATTATCAATTATCAATTATCAATTATCAATTAGTAATTAGTAATTAAATAATGCCTTCCCTGATCATATCATGCAGATGAATCATACCTTTATATCTTTGACCATCTGTGACTATGAGCTGAGTGATACTGTGTTTTCTCATTAGTGCTAAGGCATCAACGGCCAATGTATCGTGCTGTATGAATTTTGGATTGGCCGTCATGATGTCTGCTGCCAACAAATGTGCTACACTGTCTTTGGTCTCAAGCATTCTTCTCAAGTCGCCGTCTGTTATGACACCTTTGAGATTTTCGTTGTCATCCATCACAGCCGTTGCACCCAATCGTTTTGACGAAATCTCAAGAATTACCTTGCGGATATTGTCACTAAGATAGACTTTGGGTTTTTCGTTCTGTTGGATAAGGTCGCCTACTTTGAGGTAAAGTTGTTTGCCGAGACTGCCGCCTGGATGGTATTTTGCAAAATGTTCTGACGAAAAACCACGCATAGAAAGCAAGGCAATAGCAATAGCATCTCCCATTGCCATCTGAAGTGTTGTACTCGTAGTTGGAGCTAAATTATTTGGGTCAGCTTCCTGTTTTAATGGAAGCATCAATACATAATCTGCATTTTTGGCAAGAAAAGATTCAAGATTGCTGACCATAGCGATCAATGGATTGCCGAATCCACGAATGAGTGGTACCAGCACCTTTATTTCAGGTGTCTCACCACTTTTGGAGATACAAAGCACACTATCGTCCGATCGTATCATACCTAGATCTCCATGGATGGCATCAGCAGCATGCATAAATACAGCGGTAGTACCCGTGGAGTTGAATGTTGCAACGATTTTTTGGGCGACGATGGCACTCTTGCCGATACCTGTAACTATCAAACGTCCTTTGCTTTGTAGAATATGTCCTACAGCATCACACATGTCTTTTGTGACATGCTGACCCAGATGCAAAAGTGCATTCGCCTCTGCAAGCAAAGTATTTTCAATTTTTTCTTTAATTTCATTTTGCATAATTGAATTGTTAATTGTAATTTTGAGGGCAAATTATATTTAAGCCTTAAAAGTGGGTCAAACTTACAAAAAAGGTGGTTTCAATCCAAGATTAGCTTTAAAATGTAATTTTTATTTGTTTTTTTGGAATATTGAATAATAATCAATACCTTTAACAAAATAAAAATTGAGAATATTGATTTGTCCGTTTGCTGATTGGATCACTATTCACAGTTGCCAATCTCAATGTATAAGATTTATTATTTCAGCCTCTTGTCAAGTGTATTTTTTGACCGTAAAAATTTGATACATATTGATAATACAAGATTGGAATAAATAATTTTAATAGAATTAGCAAATATGTTTTAACTCTATAATTTTTTGAATTTAATTCAGATAAAAGAAAAACAAGTAGTATGACATTTACAGAACAGGATATCACCGAATCACTCAAACAGTATTTTGGATTCGAATTTTTCAAGGGCGAACAAAGAAGCATTGTTAAAAGTGTCCTTGATAAAAAAAATACGTTTGTGATCATGCCGACAGGTGGCGGAAAATCCTTATGTTACCAACTACCAGCTTTGATGATGGAAGGGACTGCAATTATTATCTCTCCACTTATTGCCTTGATGAAAAATCAAGTGGACTCTATTCGTGGATATAGTCAAGAAGATAATATCGCAAGTTTTCTCAACTCTTCGCTCAATAAAACTCAAATGAATGATGTAAAGAGTGAGATTATTTCTGGAAAGACAAAAATGCTTTTTATCGCGCCTGAGACATTGACAAAAGATGAAAACATTGAATTTTTTCAGAAGACCAATATTTCGTTTGTAGCTGTAGATGAAGCCCATTGTATATCTGAATGGGGACATGACTTCAGGCCTGAATACCGTAGGATACGCACGATGATCTCCGCGATAGGCGAAGATATTCCGATCATAGCGCTCACGGCTACTGCCACACCAAAGGTGCAAACAGATATTGTCAAGAGTCTAGAAATGGACGATCCTAATATCTTTATTTCATCTTTCAATAGAGACAATCTTTATTATGAGATCAGGCCAAAGGTCAATAAAGATAATGCAGTAAAAAGCATCATACAGTTTATAAAAACTTCAAAAGGTAAATCTGGTATCATATATGTACAATCTAGAAAATCCACTGAAGAAATCGCTAAAATGCTCAATGTCAATGGTATAAAAGCAGCTGCTTATCATGCCGGACTAGATGCAAAGACTAGAACTCAGGTACAGGATGATTTTCTGATGGAAGAGGTAGAAGTGATAGTGGCAACCATTGCCTTCGGTATGGGAATAGATAAACCTGATGTCCGATTTGTTATCCATTATGATATCCCGAAAAGTATAGAAAATTATTATCAAGAGACAGGTCGTGGTGGACGTGATGGATTGAAGGGCGACTGTTTGGCCTTCTATTCATACAAGGATATCTTGAAATTGGAGAAATTTCTAAGAGACAAACCTGTAGCTGAAAGAGAACTGAGTGCTCAATTGATGGATGAGGTCATTGCCTATGCTGAGACAAATACTTGCCGTAGAAAATTCTTATTACACTATTTTGGAGAAGAATACGACGACAGCAAATGCTCCAATATGTGTGATAATTGCAAGTTCCCGAAGAAAAAGGAAGAAGTGCAAAATGAGATGAAACTAGCCTTACAGGTAGTCGGTCAGCTTAATGAAAATTATACCATCAAAATCCTGGTCGAATTTGTGACCGGCAAACTGTCGAAGGAGATGAAGGATTTTAAATTTGATAAATTGCCATTGTTTGGATCAGGCGCTAATAGAGACGAATTGTTTTGGCATACTATATTTAGACAAGCGGTATTGCACGATTATTTATTTAAAGAAATAGAACAATATGGTATTCTGAAACTTACAGATGAAGGTAAGAAATTTATAAAACATCCAGAATCTGTAATGATCCCACTCAATAGAGACTTTACAGTCAAAGATGATGGTGATATAGATTTGGGTGGAAGCCAAGGTGCTGCATTGGATAATGTTTTGGTCGAATTGCTCAAAGACCTCAGAAAAGCTGAAGCTCGTAAGTTGAAATTACAACCATGGGTAATATTCTCTGAGCCTTCACTCCAAGATATGGCTACATATTATCCTATTTCTATGGATGATATGCTCAAAATAGCTGGCGTTAGTCAAGGTAAAGCAGATAAATTTGCAAAACCATTTATTGAGCTAATCAAAAAGTATGTTGAAGAAAACGAAATAGACCGACCTACTGAAGTTGTCATCAAGCAAGTAGCCAATAAGTCTCGAAATAAAGTGACCATCATTCAGTCTATTGATCGCAAAATGCCTTTGACGGATATAGCAAGAAATGTAGAAATGACTTATGATGAGTTATTGTACGAACTCAATAATATAGTAGATGCAGGTACTAAACTCAATATCAATTTTGCAATCAAAGATAAGGTTGATGAAGATATTATTGAGGAGATTTTTGATTACTTCAAGAGCGCTTCATCTGATGCCATCGAGGACGCAATTAGAAAGCTCCAAGAAGATGATATCAGCGAAGAAGAAGTCTTACTAACTAGAATCAAATTTATCTCAGACATAGCCAACTAATTATAGATCGGAAGAGCGTCGTGTAGGGAAAGAGTGTCTTCGCCTGTGTAGAT
>CALFYH010000091.1 GCA_937952155.1 uncultured Saprospiraceae bacterium | reverse complement strand
TTTGGTGGTATGCGCCTATGCTTATTTTTGTTGGTATTGGCGTATATTGGCTTGTCACATCGAATAAAGTGTCGAACACGGATTTAAGGGCAAAAAACATCAAAGAAAACATAGCCAAGGAAGAATTAAAGCAACATATTATCGCTTCTGAAACTACAACACCTTTGGGATATCAATCTGAGGAAGTTGGCTCTGCAACCGAAGATATGCATCTCAATGCTCATGCTTATCCTATCATTACTAAAAACAAATCTAACTCTATAGCTACAGAAGTACATCAAATAGAAACACAGAGCGAGAAGAATGACAACAACGATGGCTCAAAACCAAACTCAATGATCGAAACCAATCTGCTTACAGCAGAATCCACTATTCCATTAACCGATGATCCTGCAATTAGTGCATCAAGTACTGTAACAAACTCCAACATTATTAAAATAGATCCAATATCCGGAATAAATACGCCTAGTGTACGATCTACTAGAACTGTATTACCTGAAATAGAAGTGCAATCAATTATTCCATTAGAGAAAAACAGTCAATTGTATTTCGGTTTTACTGATATTTCATTATCGTCTGGTGTCATATTTTGGAAAACAAATAATTTGTCAATTCTTAACATTAATACAGAACAACTTAAAGCTACGACAACACAAAGAGCACTTCCAGGCTTTCACATTGCATTAAATGGCAATTTAGCCGTATCAAAACATTTCTTTATAAATACTGGCTTGGATTATCAAAAATGGTTAAGTGAGTTCAATTACTCTGGTACAAAGGTCAATTCTATAGAACTCAAAAATGTTATAATCAGAGTAGAAGAAAACCTTTTGTCTGGCGAAAAGTCATTTATAAGTGGAACTGGTTATTCCAAAGAAACGGTAGATAGAACGCTTAGGCATAGAAATGAAGAAAATAGAATTTTACTATCTCTTAGTCCCGGCTACATCTATAATCATAGGAAATGGACATTTAGGCCATCTGCAGGTTTGTTTTTTGTTGTGTCCAAATTCGGGAAAGGCAAAACGCTATGGAATGAAGATATTGTAGAATATAATGGCGCCTTACCACAAGATAACGGCAAAATCCAAATGGGTTTTGTGACATCACTAAATGCTAAATACACAATCAGCAATAGGTATTCCATTCAGTCGATGGTTGGTTTTCATAAGTTTGCAACTAGTATAAATTCCGGAAATACACTAAGTAAGCCCACAATAATAAATCTCTCATTAGGATTAGGGATACAACTTTAGTACGTTTAATTTGAAGAAAATCCTAGAGGTTAAGTTTCTTATCAAAAATGGTTAAAAAAAGCTGTCAATCGTAAAGGTTGACAGCTTTTATATTTTGTTGATTGGTAATGTATTAAGGCATTTCGTAACCTTGTACAGTTATCAAAATCTCAAACCACTGTTCGTTGGTTAAAACGACATCCAACAGATCCACCGTTTCTTTGATTTTGTCCACTTTTGCATAATTGACAACTGGTAAAATACCAGCTGGGTGATGCATCAAAAACAATAATGCCATTTCAGAAAGCGTCCATCCATATTTATCTGCATGTTTTTGCAATTTAGCTTCTAATTTTTTACCGGCTTTTGTATTGGTATAAATAGAGCTACCACCTAGCGGAGACCAAGACATAGGTACCATATCGTGGGCCATACAGGTATCAATTGTACCATCCATCAATGGTCCTAGATGGGTAAAGGAAACCTCTGCTTGGTGCGAAGAAATAGGATAAAATCTGGATAAAGCACGGATCTGATCCGGTGAAAAATTTACAACTCCGAATTCACGTACTTTGCCAGATTCTTTCAGCATGTGGAATGCTTCACCGATCTCGGCATAATTCATAAGTGGACTAGGTCGATTGATCATCAACACATCAATATATTCTGTATTCAGATTTTCTAATGACTGATCTACAGACTCGAGAATGTGTCTTTTTGATGTATTGTAATGTGATATCTGGAAACCTGGCTTTTCGGCACATGGCTTGATAATACCACATTTTGTAATGAGCTGAACCTGATCTCTGGGTACGCCACTGAGGATCAGGGCATCACCGAACTCACGTTCTGTAGTATAATTTCCATAGATGTCAGCGTGATCAAATGTGGTAACACCATGTTCTACACATGAGTTGATCATCGAAGCCATTTTTGATGACGAAAGTTTGGAGCCCCAACTTCCCCATCTGATGACGCCTGCGATAACTTTAGAAAAATTACTCATTTTAAGAAAAAATTTTGAATTAATTAATTTGGTTTTTTAAAGCGAAAAGTGCGTCTTGCACCTTTTTATCCTGACTGTTTAAATTATAAGCTGATTGGTAATCTTTAAGTGCTGCTTCTTTGTTCCCTTTTTTTTCATTGGCTACTCCGCGCATGTAAAATCCCATATAATTGGTAGGATTTACACCGGCCAAAATATTAAACTGTTCAAATGCCTTATCGGTAGAATCTTCTGACATATACAATAAGCCAAGGTTTAGATAAGCATCTGAATAATTTTTGTCTGTGATTATTATTTTTCTGTACAAGTCTTTTGCTTGGTTTACGCCACCATGATTTTGCAAGTAAAATGCCTTAGCGTGAATTGCTTCCATCGAGTTTGGATTGCTCAATACTGCACTTTCATAATATTTCAAGGCCTTTGGGTCTTTCTTTTCTTCATGCATTTCGCCGAGGATAATCCACGCATCTGTCAAGTTGCTATTCATTTCCACTGCAGTCTGGAAGGAATTTAATGCCCTTTCTTTGTCATTGAGTGCTTTGAAATTCATACCCAACATAAAAAATCCTTCGGCATTTTGTGGATCCAATCTCACAATCTCATTTATGGTAAGTATAGAGCCATCGTAATCTTCGAGAATAAATTTGAGTTCGGCTAATTTTAGAAGCGATGGTATTCTTTCGGGATACAGAGACAATACCTTATGCATGGCTGCTAGTGCTTCTTTGCTATTATAATAATCTAGATATGCATCGGATAGCAAATGATAATAATCTGGATTGAGCGAATCTATAGATAATGCATGTGTCACATCTAAGATCGCCTTGTCGTATGTGGCTTTATCGTAATATTTTTGCCCACGTTGATAATATAAAGATGCATTTTTAGGGTCATTTGCTATGCTAGCCGTTAAAGCATCCAATTCAGGATCTCCACTTGAGGTGGATTTAACCGATGTTTCATTTTTGCAAGCCATGAAGCTTACTATTATAAAACTCAGTATGAAAATTTTTTTGAAAATATGTTTATCGACTTTCTTCATCTCTTCCTTTTATTTAAAATTGTAGTAATGAACCAAATCTGACAGATGCACTTTTCGAATCAAGCGGTTTGAACATACCGACTACATTATCGGCCCCGATGTAGGCTGCAAATGGCCCTAGATTCAATTTTGTATAAAATCCGATAGCCGAATAATCATTTTTAGCCAATCTGTATTGAATACCTAAATCAAATACCCAGATTTTTCTCAATACTGATACCGATAACGCATGATTTCTGATTCCATATTGATTTCGCATCATATACAGCAAATTAAAATTCCAATTATCTTTTGTGTATCGGCCACCGAGCGTAAAAGTATTGTTTAATGTTGTTGAATACGTTTCAATTTCAGATTTGACTTTAATTAGATCTAATAAAGTATCTTTTACCGACAAGGTACTATCTACAATATAATCCACCAAATCTACACCTTCAAATGAAAACGTACCTATACTGGAATATTTGCGTGGAAAAAAATCCCATTTGATACTGCCCAGATCCAAAGCACTGGCGGAGATTAAGAAATTTTTATTTACTTGAAATGCAACACCTAGATCGACAGCCAATCCCCGATTATTGTAAAACAAATTATCGAATGAAATATAAGACTGATCTATCGTAATACTGTCGATTCCATTGTATCGCAATAGCCCCGAACTGCGCAGGATATAATTGTTTTTAAACTGGAGTTGATAATATTCGTCAGATGTGGTAAATTTTACATCTGAAGATTCGGTACTTATATTCGAAATCCCATACAAAAGTTTGGCTTTCAATCCAATAGTAAATCGACCAGATGTTTTTTGTGCACCGAGGTAGAGCTCATTGTATGCCATCACATCAGCTACTGGGCCCAATTCCAAAGTTTTTCCAATGTATGGTGCATTGCCATATGAGGCAAGATTGACAAGATCAGCCGTGTATCGCAGATTGGCATCAGCCCGAAATCCATGTCCACCCATGAGTACAAAGCTGCCTATTTTTACAGCCGCATCTATGGTCCTGATATTTGAAGTAGCATAGATATCATGACTTTCGTCAAGATTTGCATTTAATTTGTCAATGTCCAAGTATCGCTTGCCATCCTGATTTTTGCTTGTCATTTCATTTACGGATGGCCCGTTGGTGCCGCCAGCAACAGCAAAACTACCGAGCGAGATATTAATTTTTTTATAGAGTGGCATGGCCGGATTTAACAAAGTCCCAGGCATAGTACCTTGTAGATGCAGACTTGAAATATCCTGACTATACAGAGTACTAACTTTGCAAGTCATCCAAATCATCATCAAAAAAACCAAATGCTTCTCCATCACTTTTTCACTTTAAGTATAGCACCCAATTTCAACCCAATTCCATAGGTGTCATATATCCACAAAGACCTTTTCTGGTCACTGTCAGTCGTATTGATATACCCAAAAACAACCATCTTTTTTGAATTAAGAACATTGGTGATTCTTGTCTTATCAAATTTGATAAAATCAATTTTCTCAACTCCTGGATTCGTTTTGCCATTTGATTTTAAAGTTGCAGCATTCAATACAATACCTTCATTATCAAATAATTGCTCAACACGGTTGCCTTGATTATCTATAAAGTATGCTTGAACTCTAATGTCGGCTGGGAAATCATTTGATGTTATAGCTTTAAATTCTGCTGAAGAAACCTGATCCAATGAACCGAAATCAATATCTAATGTATCTGTTACAACCAATTGATTTACAGATCCGTGCAATGGGATTTCCGCTGCTACATTTACTACGAAATAGCTATCTCCTGTAATGAAACCTTGTATAGAAGTGTCCCGAGCAGGATTTACCAATGCCGAGATATTGTAAGAAATAGTTTTGGTTTTTTCGTTAAAAATCTCTCTGATATTGGAATTGTCTCGATTGAAATCAAAGTAGGTTGTTTTAATTTTTCCAATTTCGTTAAAGCCAGGATATTCAAAGTCTATACCCGATGTCACAAACGGACTTTGTAAACTTACGGTCTTACCAGTTATGGAAGTGAGTTCCATTTTGTTTACTTTAGACCTTACCGGAATACCAAATGCATTATCTACACTCAAGGTTATTTTTGGATTTTCGAAATCAAAACTTCCATTAAGCCACTTGTCAAACAAACTGACATCGATAATGTCGCCGTCTATAGGGAATTCGTGGTAGCCAAGATATCCTTCGGCATAAGAGAATTTTATTAGGTCAAAGTACATAAAAACCTGATCAAGCTTCACACGAGTACCATCTGCTGTATCGGCTTCATATTGGAACGTCATAGAATTAGATCCTGTTGTGATGGTCCATCCGTCTATAGGAATTTCTTCAGTTTGGAATTTTACTGGTGTTGTATTGTCATATTTTATTGTAAACTTTTTCTCAAATCTCTTGCCATCCTTAGCTAATTCTAAGATTCTCATTGTGACATTGATATCCTGAGCAAGATTATTTTCACCTGCAAACCAGATCTTTGTATCTTTGAAAGTGGCCTTTTTTACAAAATATTTTTCTCCGGGAAGAAGGTTTACATTGGAAAGGGTATCCGCGATAGGATAGGGAATGATACCAGGAAAAGGCGGAAAAATGGCCGCAGAATTTTTTCTCAAAACTTCACCAAAATATAATACTGAAATTTTGCCATCTGGATCGATTTTTATACCTGTGTTACTCGTAGATTCTTCTGCTATTCTACCTATGGTTATTTTTGAATTGACGAGCGGAAGTGCTACATCATATTCTTGGTCACTCAAGCCAAAATCTGTTTCTTGGTCTATGTCAACACAAGAAAAATAGAACAAAGCCATCACCGGAAGTATAGTTTTCATTATTTGGGCAAGCCGCATAGATGATAGATTGTGATCAAATAAAATGTACTCTAAAAGTAAATTTGGCACAAGGTAGGTTATTTTAATATACTTCAAAATTTTCAATTGTCTTTTTTATGTCAAAATTGAATAATTACTATTTACTGCGTTAAAATATCGTTAAACCGTCACTTCCCGATTTTACATTTAGTCAATCTCTTGGTCTTACTATCAAATATTTCTTAACAACTAAATTAGTATCAAAATGAAAAAGTTAATTTCTCTCTCAGTTCTGATATTTATCGTATCAATATCAGGCATTTATGCACAACATGGCGAGCGGGCACTTGATAAAAGGAATGACACACATGAGCGTGCATATCAGGATGGTAAACGCAAAAACTGTCATAAAGGAAAGAAATTTCATAAAAGACAAATGCGCAAAATGGCAGCAGCCGATGGAAGAATCTCACCTAGAGAGCGCAAGATGATGAGACGTGACAGACGCAAACTTAGATAGAATTTAGCTGTTCGTTATGATATTGTGAGACATGAAACATAACGGACAGCTTTTGTTTATAAACTCCGATCAAGCTCTTATTTTGTAATCAAGTTTTGGTAAGCTGCTATTTTTTCATTATTACCAGCATTTTGGTAGGCCATAAGCATATTTTTGGCATACTCATGAGTCGGATTTATACTATATGCTTTTTCAAATTTTTCGCCAGCAATCTGATGATTTCCGGATACACCATAGCTTACGCCAAGTAAAAACCACGTTTCAGCATCTTTATCATTTAGCTTAATTGATTGATTTAGGAGGTTTTGTGATTTTTCTATGTTATGCTCTGTTTCTCCAGCTTTTCTACCCATTTCGCGATAAGCCAATGCTTTATTGGCATCGACAATAGATTGTAAGTCATTGACTTGATCATAATACTTTATGGCTTCTTCATACTTTTTTTGATGTAATCTGATGTTGCCTAAAGTGAGATATGCAGTTGGAACTGGCTTAACCTTCATTATGTGCTGGCAATATGCTTCGGACTTTGCGATCATTGCATCTTTTTTACCTTCATTTTCTGGTAGCATTGCCATTTTAAGCATCGTCTCTGCAGCGCCGTTATTGAGCCTGACACTTGTAGGATATGTGGCAGCATCGGTGGTAAAAAGTGTAAGATTGTCATTCCAAGCTTCGTTGCGGACAAAGGTCAGAATTGAAAAGATACTACCGACAATCACAGAAAATCCAATCATAGCACGAGTGTTAGCACTCTTGAAATATGTAGTAAATAACTGATCTAATGCTAAAATAAACCCGATGATCCACCAAAATGAAGCCATATAAATCAGCCTTTCGCCAAACATAGTTCCAATCACAATCGGTATTTGACTGAAAAGGGAAATAGCAAAAAAGTAACACCAAATACATAGCGCAATTATATCTCTAGACTTGGTTTTTAGGATTGCATAAGTCAACAAAGCCAGATGAACTAGAATACTCCACCAAACTGATAAATCGCCAAATCCTGCCAAAGGGATCACGGTATAACTATAATCTGAAGATAAAGGATAAGGTACAAACAGCAGTGATAAATATTTCCATAAAATGACAAAAGCGGTTGCGAATCGGATAATAATATTCTCAGCATTGACTATAGGATTGTCCATATAAGAGACTATCGGTGCATCTTGTCCATTAAATAATATATATCTGATCAAAAAAAGCAAGATGACGGGAATAATAAAAACCCAAGCTTTTTTTAAGGAATCAACTGCGTTTTGCCGATAAATCCAATAGGCAATCATTCCAAAAACAGGAAACATCGTGATTGCAGTTTCTTTTGACATCAGTGCTAAAAAATACAGTCCCAATGTGGTTCCCAACCAAGATGATTTTCCATTGGTCATGTATTTGTACCAAGCAAGCATTGATGTAACAATAAAAAACAAAGACATAATCTCATCACGTGATTTTATATTGGCGACAACTTCGGTATGTATCGGATGGATGGCAAAGATGGCAGCAATAACGACGGGAATAATAATGGATTTCTCTGGCATCCACTTCCTAACGGTAATGAAAATAAGGCAAACAGTTATAGCATACCAAAGTACATTGAAAAGATGGTGAATGAATGGATTATTGGGCGATATCTGCCATTCGATAGCAAACTGAATCAGTGAAATAGGTCTATATAATTGCCCGCCAAAGTTGTTTTCGCGATAACCACCAATAATTATATCGAAAATCCCTGAAATGCCTGATGTAACATTTTTGTTGAGGTCAATCGAAAGCGGATCATCCAATACAAATTCATGACCTAAAGTATTTGAATATACCAGACAAGTAAGTAAAAATAAGCCAACAAGGATTTT
>CALFYH010000090.1 GCA_937952155.1 uncultured Saprospiraceae bacterium | reverse complement strand
ATTCAAGAAAAGAACCTTGTTTTGAACGAACCAAATATTCAAGCATTAGAAAAAATAATATCTAGAAATATACAAATTGGTGACAATATTCAAAATATGCTTAATAGAAGATCTTTAATAATGGATCGATTTAGCATTGAACAAAGAAAAACTAGATTAGTGAATTTTGTAAACAATTTGTGATTTTCACTTTTATTATCCAAAATAGTTACTTTTCCAAAATGAATAAACTGTCGCCTAAATTATCCATTACTCATCAGCAATCCATTCAATATTTTAGCTGCCGTCCTCCCATCACCGTATAAATTCACATTAAAATTAATATGATCAATATCCAAACCGTAGTATGTATCTAATATCTTATCTTTGTCAGCACCAACCAAACTATTGAATCCACCATCTACCAATTCGATCCATTCTGTCTGGTCTCTCATCGTAAGACAATATTTGCCAAAGAAAAAAGCTTCTTTTTGCAGGCCACCACTATCGGTAAATACAATATACGAATTGGATGTCAACGCTATCATATCAAGGTAACCAACAGGATCTAAGGTGGTAAAATCTGTTGTAATGTCATGAGTTTGCAAGAGTTTTTTTGTACGTGGATGCAGTGGCACTACGACTCTTTTGTCTTTATTGATTTCATTGAGTGCCAGAATGATATTGGTAAGTCTTTCCTTGTCATCGGTATTTTCCTGTCTGTGTATAGTTGCTAGTATATAATTGTTTTTTTTCAATCCAAGCTCATGTAGGAAAATACTTTTTTCGTCCGCCTTTGACTTATAAAAGAGCGCTGCATCGTACATGATATCACCACTTAAAATGATCTGATTTCCAAACTGATTAAAACCTTCTGCCTGCAAATTGTCGATTGCAGTTTGTGTCGGGCAAAAAAGAATATCAGAAATCCGATCCGTCAATATCCTATTTACTTCCTCAGGCATAGCCATATTAAACGACCTTAATCCTGCTTCTACGTGGGCGACTTTGATATGCAGTTTCTTTGCAGCTAGTGCTCCTGCTAAAGTAGAATTGGTATCACCATACACTAAAGTAAAATCTGGCTTTTCGATGATCAAAACCTTTTCTATTTCTTCAAGCATTCTTCCTGTCATGGCACCATGACCCACAGAATGAATATCAAGGTGATATTTTGGTTTTGGGATCTCCATTTCATCAAAAAAAACATCACTCATATTAGCATCAAAATGTTGACCTGTATGCACAATAATTTCTTCAATGTGACTATGCTTTGATATTTCACGGCTTAGTGCCGATGCTTTTATAAATTGTGGCCTTGCGCCCACGATGGTGACAATTTTCAACGTTTTGATATTTTATTTTTTTGAAATTTCATTTAACAATTCGGCCAGTTTTTTGGTTAGATTTTTTCTTGAATATAATTCCACTGATGTTACTGCTTGTTGAGTAGCATTATTCAAATAATCAGTATAAGCATCGGTCAAATATTTCTTTATCCCAACGACATCTTCATAATCAAAAATAGAACCACAATTTGCTTCATCCAATATAGAAGCTGCGTCCCCATCAGCTGGTCCAATACATAAAATGGGTCTGCCTGATGCTATGTATTCAAATATCTTACCAGTCAAAATTGATTTATTATTTGATGTCCGGTTGATTATAAGCAATAGAATTCTAGCACTATTTTGATACTGAATTGCTTCCTTATGCGGTACATAACCACAAAATTCTATCAGTTCAGTTATCTCATACTTTTGAATACTATCTTTGACCAATTGCTCTGGTTTGCCTATAAGTTTTACTTTTATTTTATTTATTAAAGGGTGATTTTCCTTCTTAAGTTGGGACAAAACTTCCCACAAAACCAAAGGATTTCGTGCGTCATTCATAGTCCCGATATAGGTTATTGTAAATTCTGCATCCAATTTGGTTTCTGCATTGGCTCTATCCGCATCATCAAAACCATTTGTGATGACTTGACTTCTATTTTTGGTAATGGAAATCAAATCCTCTGCCATGGTTTTACCTACAGTTACGATGATATCACATCCATTTAACACTTTTTTCTCCAACGAAATATGTCGATTTCTTGCCCACTTTGTTAGCCCCAAATCATTGAAATAATCTATCTGTGTCCAAGGATCACGATAATCAACGATCCAAGGAAGATCATGTTTTTTTTTGATGCCGTGAGCTATCAGGTGACAAGAATGTGGCGGGCCGGAACTAACCATCACATCTATTCTGTGATCAACAAGATACTGATCCAATAACTTAATTGATGGTTTCACCCAAAATGCCCTAGCATCAGGTATGAAAAAATTGCCTCTAATCCAAACTGCAAATCTGTCCTTCCAACCCAATTTTTTGCCTTCAGAAAGAAAGTTGGCGGCTACCTTTTCATTTTTTCCTTTGCCTAACATTTTATTATACCAACCATAAGGCTCAAATATGGGCGATTTTATCACTTCTATTCCTTGAGGAATTTCATTTTCCAATGATGCATCTAAAATCGGATAACTGCCTCCTTCAACAGTAAACACAATTGGTTCCCACCCGAAATCTCTAAGATATTTTACAAATTTGACCCATCGCTGTACACCTCCGCCTCCAGCAGGTGGCCAGTAATAAGTGATGATCAGGACTTTTTTCATGATCTGTTTTCTACGCTACACTAACTTCTTCACCCTTTCGAAATGCTTTGAAGATCACGAAAGCAAGCAAAGCCAATAATATGCTAGATGATATCAAACTTATGGTTTCTCCAAGATAATATGCCTTTGGTTTGAATTCAAAAGTGATCTTATGTTTACCACTCGGCACTTTCATTGCTCTTAAGACATAATCAGCACGTATGTGATCTACGGCTTTGCCATCTACATAAGCTTGCCATCCTTTATTTGGACCGTACCATATTTCAGAAAATACAGCTAACTGCTCACCTTCAGTGTTACTTTCATACTCGACTGTATTGGGAGAGTATGAAGCAAGTGTAATACTTCCATTTTTTGAAGGCTTTAGACCAGAAACATAATCTTTAAACTCAGCATGAACAATGGCATCGCCAGCAGGATCAAAGCCCGTAAGAGAATCTATCTCAGCATTAGCATCGGGCACGATTCTTATATTATTTACAAACCAAGCATTACCAAGCGCCGCAGGATTCAATTGGGCAGTAGGAGTTCCATCTTGCCCTTTGAATATAAAATACTTGGTGTTCAACATGTTAAACACAGCCTGATTATTTTTTGAAATATGCCGTTCTATCAAATCCTGGTATCTTTGCATTTTTACAGCACTATACCCACCGATAGTCTTATGAAAATATGATGTTGATGCTGAATTAAATGTATTAACTGTTGCATCCAGTACTCTGAAATTTGGGTCCTTATCTTGTAAAATTTGGGTATCCACTTGTCTAGGTTCAAACTCAGACTTGTAGGTTGATTTACTTACAAAATCTCTTTTATCAAGGTATCCTTTACCTACTTGTACCAAATCAAATAATCCCAAGATCGAAACTATAGAAATCATCACCATTTGATTGACCATACCTTTGATATATCCATAAAGTACACCAGCTACCAAAACTATGAAAAATAAACTGCGCATTGCAGATGAAGATAACATTTCAGCTCTCTGGTCAATTACCGCATCTTTGATTTGTTCGAACTGTTCATCTCCTGGAGCACTAAAATCAAAAAATGATCCACCAGCCAACCATAATATTAATGAAATACCACTTAATATGCCAGATGATATCAAAAGTGGTTTTAAAAATTGATCTTTTTTATCTGATTTGATAATATCCGAAAGTGCCAATACGCCGAGAATAGGTATAAAAATAGCTGTGACACTGAGTATGGAAGATGGCGCCCTAAATTTATTGAACATAGGGAAATACTCAAACATAAGTCGATTTAATATCTCAAAATGCTTGCCCATAGAAAGTAAAATTGTAAATAAAACCGCACCAAGTATCCACCATTTTATTTCCCCCTTTACAACCCAAAGTCCCAATATAAATAAGAAAAAGGCAACAACACCAAAGTACGCAGGTCCACTAGTAAATGGCAATGACCCGAAGTACGTTCCAAATTGAAATGGTTGTCTTTGTCCGACTGCTTTACCTAAGGATGATTTACCATCCAACCATTCTCCTGATCCACCTCCGACTACTTTAGGAATAAAAGTGGCTAATACATCTCCAAAACCATTGCTCCACTGCATAGCATAATCCCATTCCAAGCCACCCTTAGCATCTGCACTAGCTGCGGAACTTGGGTCAGGTTTAAGTATCTGGCCTCCACGCATGGTTTCTTTAGTATATTCATAGGTGGTCCAAAGCTTGGATGCTGAAGAACCAATAGACAAAATTGCAACTATTGACATAATGCTTATTGCTTTTCCGAAAGCTGCCAATTGCCCAGATTTTAGACTTTTTACAAATTGGATAACCACAAGTATTGCCATACAAAGTGCCAAATAATATGTCATTTGAGGGTGATTGGCAGCAATATTCACACCCAAAGCTACCCCAAACACTGCTGCACCAAGTAAATATTTTTCCTTAAAAATCAAAAGGACACCTGCTATTACCGGAGCACTTGTCATTATTGCCATTAACTTTGAATTGTGTCCAGCTTCAAATAGCGTAAAGTTATTGGTTGTAAACCCAAATAAAAATGCTCCTAATAAACTCAACCAAGGATTAACACCTAAAAGCAACATCAAAACATAAAACCCAAGCATTCCAGCTATAAAATATCCAGCAGGTCGGCCTATATACAAAGACATTGTCTTTTCGACGTAAGTTAATAAATTATTTTTTGGTTTGGCAGAAATTTGATAAGTTGGCATTCCTCCAAACATTGCATTGGTCCAAAGCGCTTCTTCTCCAGTTTTCTCCCTGTAATCCGTGGCTTCCTTTGACATACCTACATGCTGGATGATGTCACCTTGTCTAACTACCTTACCTTCAAATTGCGGCATAAAGTACATAACATTGACAATAATTATCAGAAGTACAGGTATTAGATACGGATAAATGGTTTTGAATTCAATATTCATAAGCTAAAAGGGTATTAAATTAATGGCGTAATATTACGAATTTTTTTTATACTTTGAATCAATTGTAGAATACAAACACTTTAAAAAAACGAAGATATAAGACTATAAAGTATATAACTTCCACTACTTCCATGATATATTTGATCGTAAAACCTAATTATTGACCTATAAAAATGTTTAAATTTACTGTTTATAAAATAAATTATTACAATTTACTATAGGCAATATTAATTTATCATCTAAAATTATTGGATTTCATAAAATATTGTTAAATTTCTGCGATATTTTATTTACATATTAAACCAACATTTTATATGAGATCATTTTTAATAGCATTTTTAATGTTACTTTGGCTCATATTAGGCTGGCTTTTTTACCGAGATAAACAAACTTGTTGTGCTGGAGAGAAGAATGTTTCTGTAGTGCCTGTTACAATTCATAAAACAGGTCCAATTCTCTTTAGTTATAATAATTCAAATCCTATCATAGGTGAAGGTTGGCTTAAAATGAGAGACTCCTTGACCCAGTTTGCCAATGATACTTCTTCATTGGAAATTACTGGCTGGTATTGTACCAATCTTACACCGCCAGAAAATGAAGCTATCGGAATGTCGAGAGCTGCCGAAGTACGCAAACAGTTTTCAAACGTGCCCGATGACCATATTATTTTAATATCCAAGGCGGTAGATTGCGATAATGGACGTATCAATATTAATGAAGAAGCAGTTTCTTTTGCAGCACGAATCCGCACAGCAAATATCAAAGAAACAGCAGATGGCACATTGATATATTTCCCATTCAATTCTACACAAAAACTCAATAATGCAGAGGTAGAATCATACCTAAATGATGTTGCTGAAAGGGTCAATAAATCAGGTGAATCTATCTCTCTGACTGGACATACAGATGATGTCGGTTCTGATGCTTCAAATATTATATTAGGTAGAAAAAGAGCCGAAATTGTAAAATCTTATTTGGTAGCTCAGGGTGTAAGTGCATCCAAAATAAATGTGGATTCCAAAGGAGAATCTATGCCAGTAGCAGAAAATACGACTGATGAAGGCAGAGCAAAAAACCGTAGAACGGAATTGAAAATCATTAAATAACCTTTAAATTAAAATATAAATCATGATAGTATTATTTTCATTTTGTGATATTCCTTGGTGGTTGACTTGGTTACTCCCATTTTTATTGGGTCTTGGATTAGGTTATTTATTATGGAGTAGATTCAAAGATATGGTGGCATCCTTGGAAGCTAAAATAAACGAATTGAATATGAAAATTGGTGGTCTCGAAGCAGATCTGGAAACTTGCCGCAAAAACCGAATAGAAGCTGAAGGAAATGTTTCGATGCTCAGAGGTAGATTGAGAGAACTTGAATTGGAAGCAGCCAAAGCGCCTAGTACCACTCATGTAGGTATTGCAGCTACCTCAGGCCATAAAACTAAACAATCATCAGAATCTGTTTCTTTTGCAGCGGCAAGCAGTGATGACAAATGGTTTGCTGCCATAGGTCAAGATAAGTTGCAGATAATCGAAGGCATAGGGCCTAAAATGGAAGAAGTTCTCCATGAAAATGGCGTTAAACACTTCAGTGCACTGGCTGGTATGAATGGGGAATCTCTAAGAAACATCTTATCTAAATATGGCGATAAATATAGAATCATAGATCCTAATACATGGCCACAACAAGCATCTCTAGCTGACCAACGCAAGTGGAATGACCTCATTGCTTTGCAAAAAACGCTGGATACAGGCAGAAGTGATACCGCTACCAATGGTGAAACGGACTCCAAACTCGAAAAATGGTTGATCAAAGCTGGTGTCCTTCGCAGATGGGCACAAGATGATTTGAAAGCTGTTGAAGGCATTGGACCAAAAATAGAAGAACTGATGCATGCTGCTGGTATAAAAACTTGGCGAGCTTTATCTGAAACTTCGGTATCTAGAATTCAAGAAATTCTGACTGCTGCTGGTCCAAGATTTGCATTGGCCGATCCTGGTACTTGGCCAGAACAATCAGGCATGGCGGCAGATGGCAAATGGGATGAATTGCAAAAGTATCAAGATTTCCTTAATGCTGGTAAAGTCAAGAAATAGTAGCTTTTAGTTGCATTTTTAATAATTTATAGTTTTTAATTAAATGTTGGAGAACTCAAATTGGGTTCTCCTTTTTTTTGGAAATAAACAAAAATTATTTTCTACTCAACCATTGATCAAATGCTTCTTTATTCATTGTATTCAAACACATATCTTTGGTCAATCCACCTTTTCGAGCAACAGCAACACCATATTTAATATAATGAATTGACTCCTTTGAATGCGCATCTGGATTAATTGCGACTTTTACATGCTTTTCTAATGCATAAGGAATCCATGTCCAATCCAGATCCAGTCTTTGTGGATTTGCATTGAGTTCGATAACTACATTATTTGCGGCACAGGCATCGATGACTTTTTTATAATCTACAGGATATCCGCGTCTTGCCAACAACAATCTACCTGTTGGATGCCCCAAAATGCGTGTATATGGATTTTCGATAGCTGTGATCAAACGTCGAGTTGCCTTCTCTTCATCCATATTGAGCACAGAATGTACTGAAGCAATTACTAAATCAAATCCTGCCAAAATATCATCTGAATAATCTAGCGAGCCATCGGTCAAAATATCGCTTTCTATACCTTTATAAATTTTAAATCCATCCGCATATTGGTTATTCAATTTTTCAATTTCATTCCATTGCATTAAAACAGACTCCTCATTAAGACCAGAAGCGTAGCCTGCTGATTTGCTATGATCTGAAATAACGAAATACTTAAAACCTGAATCTCGCACATAATCAGCCATTTCTTTTAATGTGTGGAGGCCATCACTATACGTAGAATGATTATGCACAATACCTTGAATATCTTCAACTTCTAACAGATTTTGGATGTATGATTCATTTTTGGAAAGTGCATCCGTATGTTCCCTAAATTCAGCAGGTATAAATGGCAGTCCTTTATTTTTAAATATCATTTGATCGTCTCCGACTGAAAGTTCTTCATTAGAAAAAGCAACATAAAATGATTCACTACTGTTCAATCTGAATAATTCCTGATCAAATCTTTCACTTTCAGTAACATAGATAAATATTGGTATTGCCATAAAGTACCATTGGTCGTCTATATATTCCATAGACTCGATTTCGGGAAAGATATCTACTAGCGCGGCATCGCTCAACAATTCAATGCCTTTGACTTCAGGCATCATCCTGCGTACGTCACCACAAATCTCAATTTTAGTGGTAGATTGTTTTGTCTTAATTAATTCAAGACATTTCTCTGCCTGTTTATGGACATGCGCATACAAAAACTTGCCTTGAGAAGCTTGGAAATATTCCAATTTTTCGATGATATCTG
>CALFYH010000089.1 GCA_937952155.1 uncultured Saprospiraceae bacterium | reverse complement strand
CGAGATAGTGGTCAGTGACTGGAGTTCAGACGTGTGCTCTTCCGATCTAGGATATGCCAACAAGGAAACAGCAAAAATTATTGCTGATAATACAAAAGCCGAAATTCTTTTAATATCAATCACAATACAAATGTATGTTTCTTTTTTTGATTGTTTTATGTTTAAGGAAAATATTTAATGTTCATTAATTTACTTTGGAAATAATCATGAATTAATTTGTCTTTTGAAAATGGAATTTGATACTGTTCAGCTATAAATTATCCCTTTTCAGCGTAATTTTTTATTCAAATTGTTACAATACTATGACAAATATATATATTGTGATCAAATAATAGATATCCAGAATTTGAGTCTGAGGATTGGCATTTTATTTGTTGTGATTTTTTCTGTGGCGATAGTTTTCGGACAATCTCCTCATGGGAAAAACTTTGCTATGGATTGTGCCCAATGTCATCAACCCGAAAACTGGAATTTCCAGCAAAACAAGGCCAGCTTCAATCACGATAGTACAGCATTTCCATTATCAGGTCAGCATGTAGGCCTAGAATGTCGTTCTTGTCATGAGTCGCTGGAATTTAATCTTGCGCCATCCACATGTAATGCCTGTCATCAAGATATTCATCAGCAAACAGTAGGAAATGACTGTGCTCGATGCCATGATTCTCAATCATGGATAGTAGAAGATATCACTTTGTTACATGAAAGAATTTCGTTCCCATTGATGGGCGTACATTCCAATATCAATTGCAATAGTTGTCACATGAGCGAGACCAATGTGCGATTTTCACCAGTAGGTGTGACTTGTATAGATTGTCATAGAAGTGATTATCTCAATACAAAAAAACCAGATCATGTTAAGAATAATTTTGGTAATGATTGTGCAGCGTGTCATGGATTAAACGGGACAGATTGGAATACAGAAATTGTCGATCATAGCTTTTTCCCATTGGAGCTTGGTCATAAAATAGAAGATTGTGCAGCATGTCATTTATTGGATGATTATTCGAATATTTCTCCAGACTGTATTAGTTGTCATCAGACTGATTTTAATAATACGTTGACACCAAACCATAGATTGTCTGGATTTTCGGATCAATGCAAAACATGTCATACCCTTGCGCCTGGTTGGAAGCCAGTTACCTACACGGATCACGATACTGACCATTTTCCGATTTATTCAGGTAAGCATAAAGGTGTATGGAATGATTGTGCAGAATGCCATACGAATGCAAATGATTTTAAGGTATTTTCATGTGTAGTCTGCCATAAAAATCCGGAGACAGAAG
Organism: uncultured Saprospiraceae bacterium; assembly: GCA_937952155.1. Classification (GTDB taxonomy): domain Bacteria; phylum Bacteroidota; class Bacteroidia; order Chitinophagales; family Saprospiraceae; genus OLB9. The sequence goes on along the minus strand of CALFYH010000089.1, from coordinate 7,163 downwards.
ATCAACATGACGGAGTAAGTGGCTTTAATTTTGCGGATAATGCGTGTATTGCTTGTCATCCCACTGGTGATGCAGATATGGCTTTCGACCATAATAGTACAGCTTTTCCATTGACAGGTGCGCATCGGATGGTTGATTGTACTTCCTGTCATGCTAATGGTTTCGTAGGTACATCGACCTTGTGTTTAGATTGTCATTCAGCAGATTTTAATGGCTCTCTCAATCCTAATCATAAGCTATTGGGCTTATCCACCGATTGTAAAGCTTGTCATACTACAGATCCTGGTTGGAGCCCAGCCACTTTTGCGGATCATAATAATTTTTATCAACTAAATGGTGCCCATGCTGCCATAGCAAGTCAGTGTGTCGAGTGTCACAATGGCGATTATAATAATACTCCGAATACTTGTTTTGCTTGTCATACAAACGATTATAACGGCGTAAATGCTCCAAATCACAAGCAAAACAATTTTTCATTGGATTGTGCAACTTGTCATAATGAGAATGCTTGGCAGCCATCTACATTTGATCATGACGGATTATACTTTCCTATGTTTTCAGGAAAACACCAAGGCCAATGGATGGAATGTGTCGAATGCCATCAAGTAAGTGGCAATTTTACGATTTTTACATGTGTCAGTTGCCACAAAAACCCTGAAACAAATGATGAGCACAATGGTGTGAACGGTTATTCTTACAATGATAATGCTTGTCTTGCATGTCATCCTACAGGTAATGCAGATATGGTTTTTGATCATAATACTACGGCTTTTCCACTTACAGGAGCGCATACCACTGTAGATTGTAATAGTTGTCACACCAATGGATTTATTGGGACTTCCACCTTATGTTCATCTTGTCACACCGATGATTATAATAAATCCATCAATCCCGACCATAAAAAATTGGCATTTGGTACAGATTGTGTTCAATGTCACACGACCAATCCTGGTTGGAGTCCAGCAACATTTTCCGATCACAATAGTGTGTATGCTCTAAATGGTGCGCATGCATCTATAGCAAATAATTGTATAGAATGTCATAATGGAGATTACAACAATACACCAAATACATGTTATGGCTGTCACAATAATGATTACGATGCCACGGTAAGCCCTAATCATAAGCAATTGTTATTTCCTCAGGATTGTGCGCAATGTCATTCAGAGAGCGCTTGGACACCTTCGACATTTAATCATGATGGGCAATATTTCCCAATAAATAGTGGTGAGCACCAAGGCGTGTGGAATGATTGTATAGAATGCCATAATACGCCAGGCAATTGGGCTGCATCTACTTGTATTACTTGCCATATGAATCCAGAAACTGACTCTGAACATGCTGGCGTTGGTGGATATTCATATTATAGTCCCGCATGTCTGGCATGTCATCCTACGGGCGATGCAGATCTGATTTTTGACCATAATACGACGATGTTTCCTCTGACTGGAGCACATACAGGAGCTGATTGTATGCAATGCCATGCCAATGGATTTGAAGGAACATCTAGTTCTTGTGTAAGTTGTCATACCAATGATTTCAACCAAGCTACCAACCCAAATCACGTACAACTAAACCTAGCTACGGATTGTATCTCATGTCATACGACAAATCTTAGTTGGAGCCCTGCGCTTTTCCCAACGCATCAGGATGTGTATCCATTAAATGGTGCGCATGCTGCAATAGCAAATAATTGTGTAGAATGTCACAATGGAGATTATAATAATACACCAAATACATGTGTAGGCTGCCATAATAGTGACTATCAAGCCACTACAGATCCAAATCACATCGCATTGCAATTTCCGACAGATTGTACAAGCTGTCACAATGAAAATGCTTGGCAACCTTCTACATTTAGTCATGATAATCAATATTTTCCAATATATAGTGGCGAGCATCAAGGAGAATGGAATCAATGTCAGGATTGCCACACAAACCCGTCTGATTATAGTCAATTTACTTGCATCACATGCCACATGAATCCCGAAACCGACGATGAACATAATGGTGTGCAAGGGTATGTTTATATCAGCACCGCTTGTTTAGCTTGTCATCCTACGGGAGATGCAGACTTAGTATTCAATCACAATACGACAGCTTTCCCACTTACAGGAGCACATACAGGAGCCGATTGTACATCTTGTCATTCTAATGGATTTCAGAACACTTCGACTGCTTGTATTGATTGCCACACAACTGATTTTAACCAATCCGCTAACCCAAATCACTCGCAACTAGGTATTTCGACCGACTGTATCCAATGTCATACTACAGAACTAGGTTGGAGTCCGGCAAGTTTTGCAAATCACAATAGTTATTATGTATTGGAAGGCGCACACATTGCTGTAGCCAATAATTGTGTAACTTGCCATAACGGTGACTATAACAACACGCCTAATACTTGTGTTGGATGTCATAATGCTGATTTTAATAATACATCAAATCCTGATCATGAAGTAGGTATGTTTCCTACTGATTGTACAGTCTGTCATACACAATCAGCTTGGACACCATCTAATTTTGATCATGCTATCTTTTGGCCATTGACTGGGGCACATACAGCTATCGCAGGAGATTGTGCATCATGCCACCAAGGAAATTATAACAATACGTCATCAGAATGTAATGCGTGCCATCAAACCGATTATGACGGAGCACTTAATCCTAATCACACGACACTTAATCTTAGTACAAATTGTGCATCATGCCATACCACGGCTATAGGCTGGAGTCCTGCGACTATGGCAAATCACAACGACTTTTATGTCATCGAAGGCGCTCATACTGCCATTGCAGGAGATTGTGCAGCTTGTCACAACGGAAATTATAACAATACACCGAATACTTGTGTAGGTTGTCATCAGGCAGATTTTAATGCTACAACTGATCCAGATCATGAGGTCAATCAGTTTCCAACCAATTGTACCACATGCCATACACAAAATGCCTGGATGCCATCTACTTTTGATCATAGTACGATCTATCCACTAACTGGCGCACATGCTAGCATAGCAAATCAATGTGTAAGTTGTCATAACGGCAATTATACTACTACACCAAATACATGCGTTGGTTGCCATCAAAGTGATTACAACAGTTCTCAAAATCCAAATCACAGTGCACTGAATCTACCTACAGATTGCATCACTTGTCATACCACAGAGCCTGGTTGGAGTCCAGCATCTATGCCAAATCACAATGACTTTTATATCATAGCTGGTGCGCACCTCGCTGTAGCAAATAATTGCATCGTTTGTCATAATGGAGATTATAATAATACGCCGAATACTTGTATAGGATGCCACACATCGGATTATAATAGTGCCACAAATCCCAATCACAGTACCAACCAATTCCCTACAGATTGTGCATCATGCCATTCTCAAAATGCATGGACACCTTCGAGTTTTAACCACACAAATTATTATCCTTTGACTGGTGGTCATAGCATTATAGCAAATGATTGTAATCTCTGTCATATGGGCAATTATACCAGTACACCGAATACTTGCGCGGGATGTCATACGTCTGATTATTCTTCCACTTCAAATCCGAATCATACGAGCTTGGGACTTTCGACAGATTGTGTGAGTTGTCATACCACGGCACCAGATTGGACGCCTGCATTATTTCCCGACCATAATAATTACTACGTGATCACGGGTGCACATACGACGTTGGATTGTGCTACTTGCCATAATGGTAGCTATAACAATACGCCAAATACCTGTGTAGGCTGTCATCAGGCAGATTATAATAATACCACAAATCCAAATCATGCAACATCACAATTCCCAACAGACTGTGCGTCATGCCATAGTCAGTCAGCATGGAGTCCTTCGACATTTGATCATGATAATCTATATTTTCCAATATATAGTGGTAAGCATCAGGGTGAATGGAACCAATGTGTAGATTGTCATTATAGTTCAGGCAATTTTAGCCTTTTTACTTGCATTACCTGCCACGAACATAATAATCAAGCGCAGGTCGATGATGATCATGATGGTGTCAGTGGATACCAATACAATAGTAATGCATGTTATTCTTGTCATCCCGATGGCGAAGATTAAATTAAGTAAGCTTGAAGAATGTAGTTATTCATATTATTTTGTTTTTTTTACCAATAGTGATAATTGGTCAAGATGTCAATGAAATTATAGGTACTGTAAGTTTTAAAAGTAGTAAGAATATTTATATTCGCTTCACGAATACAGCTGAAATCAATGTTGGCGATACACTTTGGTTAAATAAAGGTTTAGACCAATGGGAAAAATCGCTCTTGGTAAAACAAAAATCATCAACTTCATGTGTGACTGAGAATCTTAATAATGTAGAAATAAACATAGGCCAGCAAGTAAAACATATGTCCATAAGTATACCTGAAAAAGTGGCCATTGATCCAAAAAAGGAAATCGAAATTGCCGTCACGCCCGACTCGGTCATCACAGAAAATGAACAACCAACCAAAAGCAAAAAGCAAATTACAACTGGTAGAGTAACCCTTTCGACAAATGCCAGCATCAATCCTGGACAGCAAAGTAACTATCAACGTATCCGTGCAGGACTGACGTTAAATATCCAAAATATTCAGCAATCAGACTTTTCATTTCAAAGTTATGTTACTTACAGACATCGTTATGGAATAGATCAAGTGAATACAGATTTTTATGATGATTTCAAAATTTTTAATTTATCTGTTCAGTACAAACCAAGTGAAGCATTTAATATAACACTGGGCCGGAAGATGAATTCAAATATTGCTAATATGGGCGTCATCGATGGTGTCCAAGGAGAATATACGATTGGGAAATATACAGGTGGCTTATTTATTGGTACACGGCCTGATTTCAGTAATTATACTTTTAATACAAGTCTTCCTCAAATCGGCGCTTACCTTGTAAGAACGGATCGAACTGGTGTAGGTATGGCTCAAACATCAATAGCAATTGCCGAACAACAAAATGATTTTAAGACCGACAGAAGGTTTTTGTATTTTCAGCATAGCAATGGTCTATTGAAAAACTTAAATCTGTTTTTTTCAACAGAACTAGACCTGTATAAAAAGGTAAATGAAATTATTTCAAATCAGCCACAATTGACCAGTATTTATGCATCTTTAAGGTATAGATTGCGCAAGAATCTTTCCGTTTCGGGCTCATATGACAATAGGCGCAATATAATTTATTACGAATCATATCAGACTTTTATAGACCAATTACTTGCTCAAGAGACGAGACAAGGATTCAGGTTGCAAGCCAACTACAGTCCTTTTAAGAAAATTAATATTAATACTTCTGCATTTTTCCGATACCAAGGGAATAATCCTGTGCCAACCAAAAATTTTGTGGCAAACCTAAGTTTTAATGGAGTTTTAAGAAAAGGTTTAAGTACATCACTTTCTCTCAATTTGTTGGAATCATATTACTTCAAAGGTACAATCACTGGTGCCCGCATTTCAGAAAATTTTCTTAAAGGAAAACTAAATACAGAAATAAATTATAGGAATATAAATTATACCTTTTTTAATACAGAATCCGCTTTGAAACAACATATTGCGGGTATAAATTTTTCAATAAATGTCCTTAAAAAGACGACTTTAATGTGCAGTTATGAAGGAACTTTTGAACCTTCGAGAGCATGGCACCGTTACTTCATTACCATTACACAACGTATCAAAAATTAATAATACATGCCTATATTTAAGTATAACTTCTTTTTTCTTGCAGTCATATTTGTAGCTTGCGATTCAAAACCCAAAGTCATCGTAGCCGATGTGCCTTCTGTAGCTGGTAGTGAACCCACAAATATGCAAATGCCTGCAGATCCTTCAGTACCAACTACAGCATCAGCTAACAACGCCGATGTACATCAAGTAGTAGCTAATGAGGTGATGCAAGCTGAGCGGTACACGTATCTGAAAGTAAGTGAAGCAGGTAAAGCATTCTGGATAGCCACATCAAAAACAGAAGCACAAAAAGGGCAGACTTATCTATATCGAGGTGGATTAATGAAAACAAATTTTGAAAGTATCGAATTCAAACGCACTTTTGACACGATTTACCTTGTAAGCAGTATTATCAATGCAAGTCAACATCCGGGTGGCAGTCTTTCGGGTGGAGCTGCACTTCCGTCTGCAAATACTGGCGCAACTCAAGATGCCAAAGAAGTACCAGTAGTAAAAGATGTTGTAAATCTCTCCGACCTCATAGCAAATAAAGAAAAATATGCTGGTAAAGTAGTTTCCATCTCTGGCGAATGTGTCAAGGTCAATAATGGGATAATGGGTAAGAATTGGGTGCATATCCAGGACGGAAGTAAAAAAAATGGTAAGGCACTTGATCTCACTGTCACTACAAATATGAATGTAGGAATAGGAAATAAAGTGGCACTCAAAGGCAAAATAGCGATCAACAAGGATTTTGGTGCGGGATATAAGTACGACATCATTATGGAAGAAGCCAGTGGGCTGTAATCCATCAGTTAAAATCTAAAAATAAAGTTATTGAGACTGGCTCTGATCCATTATATTTTGCACAGTTAATATCTAATAGTTGCCAACAAGAATTCTATCATTGCTGACGCTAAATCTAAAGTAGTTGATCCGAATTTTACCAATACTAACATCAATTCCATAGTTGCAGATGCTCGTTTTATCGTTGTCAACTTCAATTCCATACTTGCTAACGTTAATTCTATAAATGGCAACGCTCGTTTTAACGTTGCTAACGGGAATTTTATCAAAGCCAACGCTCATTTTATCGTTGCCAACTTCAATTCCATACACGCTAACGCTAATTCTAACAATGCTAACGTTAACTTTATACTTGCTAATGCTAATTCTATAGTTGCTGAAGCTCATTTTATCGTTTATCAAGTCAAAAGAATCGAGGTAGTTATCAAATTTATCATAACTTGAATAATAATTATCTGAATTACTAAAGAAAAATATTAGGAATCTTGAGAAAATGCGGATATTAACTCCAACTAGGTTTCAGATATGGGATGTAATGCCATTCGTAGTTCGCATAATATGCCTTCTTTCGAGCAATTGGAGTTGGCAGACGAAATGGGCTTTTTGTTTTTGGCAGAGAGTTTCGATGAATGGGTTTTACCAAAAGTAGAAAACGGCTACCATCGCTTTTTTGACGAATATGCCG
>CALFYH010000088.1 GCA_937952155.1 uncultured Saprospiraceae bacterium | reverse complement strand
AATTTTTTGATGCACGGATATCAATCAAATGAAATGTAGCGAGAACAATATTATATTTTTCCAATTTTTTAAGCAGACTATCAATATAGACAACAGGTGAATTTTTTGTAATTCTAAAATAATCAACTTGTGTGTATTGCTTGGTTGTGGTATAAAATTGCGAAATACTATCACCATCAATGTTGAGAACAGCGATTTTCTGGCTCAGATCTCGAATAGGAAGTAGTTTATTTTCATTTTTGAGACACGTAATACTTTTTTCGGTAAGTTGATAATTTATAAAATCCGAATTTGATGTATTGAGATCTTGTTTTAAGCCGTCCAAAGAAATAGGTTTGTAATCATCTAATCCTACCCAAGACTTAGCCATAAGAATTTTCTTTACCTTTTGATTGACCAATTCTATGGGTAATTGACCATTTTTTACTGCAGCCTTTAGTGTCTCAATAGTTTCAGGTACATCTATAAATGTTTCTAAGATATCATTTCCAGCCAAAAGTGATTTGAGCATTGCTTCACCTTTCGGAAAATTTTTTATAGCACCTTTCATTTCCATCGCATCTGTGAAAGTCAATCCTTCAAAGTGCATTTCCTTCTTTAGTAAATTCGTAACTATATTATGAGAAAATGTCGATGCCAATCCTTCAATTGGTTCTAGTGCAGGTATATTAAGATGTGCCGTCATAATAGCAGGCAAACCATGCACTATCAAGGATTTGAACGGATACAATTCTATATCTGACAATCTACTTTTTTGGTGAGTAATAATCGGCAGGTCGTGATGTGAATCTACATTGGTATCTCCATGTCCGGGAAAGTGCTTTGCTGTAGCAATAATGTTTTCACTTTCTAGTCCTTTCATATAGGCAAGACCTTTTGCGGTAACATTCAACTTGTCTGCGCCAAAAGACCTGAAGTTGATAACTGGATTTTGTGGATTGTTATTGACATCTACCACAGGAGCATAATTAATATGAACACCTATTCGCCTACATTGTCTGCCTATTTCGCGGCCCATATCTTCGATCAACTTATCACCATTTTTAATGGCTCCAATACTGACAGCATAAGGAAACCTGTCGGTACTATCGAGACGCATTCCCAATCCCCATTCTAAATCCTGACCAATAAAAAGCGGCGTTTGGGATAGACTTTGCAGTTCATTGGTAAGTTTAGCTTGTGTGACAGGATCAGATGCAAAAAAAACCAAGCCACCTATTTTGTATTTTTTGACCCACATTTTGAGCGTTTCTACATCATGGGCTTTTCCAGAGTAGTTGCCCCGAGGCATCATCAATTGACCCAATTTTTCTTCAAGCGTCAAACTCAAAAAGACTGAATCTACCCAATGTCGCTTATATTCTGCCAAAAATGCAGGTTTCTTTTGGGCATGTAGGCCAAAGGAAAATAATGTAAGAAGGAAACAGGAAAAGATAAACTTCTCCCTACTTTTCCATAAGTAAAATGAAAACGTCGAAAAAATTCGGATAAAAAAAATGTACAATATTACTGGCTTACAAATGTTGAAGATGCTGTAAATGTGTTATTTTGATCTCGGACCGTAAGCACAAAAGTACCAGATCCAAATTTTGAGACATTAATGTGTTTGGCTTGATCAGGATTCAATTGACATGGTTCGGCATAAACCATTTTTCCACTTATGTCAGCGATGGTCACAAGATACAAACCTTCTTTCCAGCTTGGAGTCGATAAAATCAACATTTCTGAAACAGGATTTGGATACAGGCTAAATGTATTTTCTAATGATGTCACTTCTGTACTACTAATACCACCAAGATCAGCAAAAACCAATTCTTCCAAAACATCAAGTGAATCATATCTAGCAGAAACTAAAATTTCTTTGTGTGAATTGCTATAAAATTTATAATCTGTAGATTTTCTATCTCCGATAAGTGGTTTTATAAAGTCTGGTACCTCTGCTTGGGCAATAGAAAGCAAAAATTCCAAACCTTGCCAACCAAGTAAAGGAACTTTTAAGAATACTTTTGTTTTGCTTATTACTGCGGATTTCTCTCTTAAAACTTCAATTGATTTTCCTTGCATTTTTAAAGTACCGAATGCATCCATCAAGCCGGTTGAAGTACTCGAAAATTCAATTCTAATACTATCGGGAGCAAATGCACCAAATGAAGCTAATAATGTATCAGGAAAAATATCAGATGAAAGTTGTAATCTAAAAGAGCTTTCTGATTTTGTAGCACCAATAAATGTCAAAGGTGCCGATCTAAATGTAGGTTGTTTTGTATATCTTACAGCAACATTTGAGCCAAGCAAAGGATTCTCGCCACCCAAACCGAGTGAGGTCACGGCATTGGCAGAAGTCTTAAAATATTCTTCTTCGCCATCAGTCTGAAGCATCATGTTTGCATCAGGAAAAGTGGCTGCATCAACACCAGTTTTAGGATCTACATAAGTTTCTGTATATTGTCTTCCACTATTGAGTGCGCTGAAGTCCCAAACCTGAGGTCCACTAACATTTCCCATATTTAGTTGACCTGAAAAATTACTATTTTCTACCAGTTTCAGTTTGTCACCAACTGCTGGAAAAGTACTATTTGTAACGGTGATTTGGGCATTCATCATCGATAAAAACCCAAAGAAGATTGTAAGAAGACTAAAACTTTTCATTTTAAAATATTTTGTAATTAATCAATATATTCAACTTTTCTAAGAAATTTAACACCTACTTTTGCTTCTATTGACAAGTTTTTTACTTGAGTCAGCGGTAAGCTTATGTAATTAGTGATTGACCAAGGTGCCACAACTTGTTCTATCGGGAATTGTTCATATTGGAATGAAAAATCTGGTTGGATAGAAACTTCAACAAAAACATTGCTAAATTCTGACATTACACTTTCGAATCCACCACCGATGGTTACACCATAGTTAAACTTTCGGATATACTGAGGACTTACAATACTAACCAATGAATTGAAAGAACTCAGATTGTTTCCGATGGTGTATTCTCCACGTACACCCATGATAAAATATGGGTCGAAATCTTTTGCTAAATTGAACAGTTTTTTTGCACCTAATTCCAGTACGATGTTATTGAATTTATACTTCACATTAGTATTAAAATTATTAAAACCATCAAAGAATCTTAAACTACTACCTCGGGTATGATAACCTATCTGGGCATATAGTGATCCTTTTTTAAACTCGTCATATGATTCTACAAAAAAATCTCCGTTTATGCTAAACATTGCACTTCTATTAAAGCTTAAACCAGTGCCGCCATTTCCCCAACTTTGGTTATTCATTGCTAATCCACCTTTAGGACCAAACCAAAAGCTCTGTGCCAAAGAACTATTTGTGGTTACAAATGTAAGGAGCAAAATCACGCAAATTACACGCAAGTACATATATTCAAAATAAATTCAACCCAAAAGTACATAAATAATAATATTATTCTCGGTAAAATTGATTCAAATACAATATTTATATATCAAAATACAAAATGACTTAACAAATTGTTGTGATAAATTTGAAAATTGTAGGAAACATAATGTACGTTATGCCCGTTAATGATCCGTATTTATAGCGACGAAAATTCATGTTAAACATTTTGTTTCTTGCATTTTTCGAAAACTATAATAAAGTATCAACAATTATCTAAAGTATTAAAATCAAAAAAATGAGAAGTATCGTAAATTTATTTTTAGTTGTATTAGTAGCCGTGGCTGTTATTTCATGTAAAGATAATGCATCTAAAGCGACAGATTCAACTGCAGAAGCAGCAACTGCACAAGGTGTGGAATACACTATAACACCTGAAACCGCTAAAGTAACTTGGGAAGGATCAAAACTTACAGGAAAGCATGTTGGAACAGTAAATGTGGCTAAGGGAATATTTACAGTAAAGGATGGTAGCTTGGCTGCTGGTACAGTTGTATTGGATATGAATACGATAACTGTTACAGATTTGACTGGCGATGATAAAGCTGGTTTGGAGGAACACCTAAAAGGAACAGGAGCTGAAGGAGCAGATGACTTTTTTAGTGTTACAAAATTCCCAATGGCTAGATTTGAAATTATCAGCGTAACACCTTCTACAGAAGCTGGTGTAAACTCAATGGTAAAAGGAAATCTTACTATAAAAGATATTACTAAAGAAGTGACTATCCCTGCTAACATTACTATAAATAACGAAATGGTGGTAGTGACTAGTAATCCATTTACAATCAACAGAACAGATTGGGGAATCAAATATGCTTCAAAAAATTTCTTTAAGGAAATCGGTGATAAGTTTATTGAAGACAACATTTCTTTCCAATTGATGGTAGAAGCTAAAGCAGTTCCAGCTGCAACTCCAGCAAAATAATTTTACAAAATATTAGTTTTTAAGAGCCCTCGGTAACTTCCTGAGGGCTTTTTTGTTTATACACCTAAATAAAAAATATTCGATGGCATTGACAGAATCCAATATGTTGGGACTTGGCACTAAGGCGCCACAATTTCAGTTGCAAGATGTAGTCACAGACACTCAAGTTTCGTTTGATGATATACGTGGTAAATATGGTACCATGGTAATGTTTATTTGTAATCATTGTCCTTATGTCATACATGTGAATGAACAGCTCATAAAAATTGCAAATGAATACACAGAAAAAGGAATCGGTTTTGTGGCAATAAGTAGCAATGATGTCGTAAAATATCCGGATGATGCACCAGACAAAATGCGTATAGTGGCCAAAGTACTAAGGTATCCTTTTCCGTATTTATATGATGAAAGTCAAGATGTAGCCAAGGTGTATGATGCTGCATGTACACCAGATCTTTACCTTTTTGATGGAAATGATGCGCTATATTATCGTGGAAGACTTGATGAGTCCAGACCTGGAAATGACAAACCATTAAATGGACTCGATCTCAGGAATGCCATCGATGATATGTTGTATGGTAAAACGCCACCAGAAAAACAATATCCCGCAGCAGGATGCAATATAAAATGGAAGCAGATGTAAAGCACTGATTAAGGCATTACATCTGCTTTGTAAAATTTTTATATAAAAAGGACAATACTTCTACAAAGGAAGCAATCTTTACAAGGATCTTATTTTCAGGTTTCTAAACCACACTTTGTCACCATGATCTTGTAAAGAAATATGGCCTTTTGTCGCTAATCCAAAATCAGGCATATCTTTAAATTTGCTGGCAGCCACCATTTTTTTCCAATTATCATCATGCATGGTAAATTGAACTACTTTGATACCATTAAGCCAAAATTCGACTTTTCCTTTTACGCTTTTGATGCGTGCATGGTTCCATTCTCCTGCTGGATTTACTACAGGATATTTGCATTCTATCATATCATAAAGATCACCGGCTTTGTGTGTAACATATTTGGAATCAGGATGGCATGAGTTGTCCAAAACTTGCATTTCTGGACCAGTTTGCCAAACATAATCATATTTGTCACTTTCGACCACATTAAACATCACGCCGCTATTACCACAATTGCCAATTTTCCAATCATAAACAAATTCAAAATTTTCAAATGACTTGGTAGTAATGATATCGCCACCATCAGCCGCTTGCCAATGACCATCTTTTGCTGGTTTAGCATCCAAATGAATAGCAGCATCTTGGATAACCCAACTTTTCCCTATGGTCTTTTTTCGGAAATTTCGCCAATTATTCAAATTTTTTCCATCAAAAAGAAGTTCCCAGCCTGCTTTAACTTCGGCTTCATTGAGCGTATTTGGTGCAAAGCTATATGGTGATTTTTTCACTTCTCCTTTTGTAGATGGAACCTTATTCATCGTGTACCAAGCTTCAGTACTCCATAACTCTCTACCGGCATCACTTACAAAATGTTTTTTGAGACGGATGTAAATCATGTGATTATCTTTCTGTCCATCAAATTCCAAAAATACTCGTTTACGATCATCAGATACGGTAGCTGATTTTATTTTCAATTTTTTATCATCTAGTTTCGGGCCACCATATTCAATGGTTGGTTTATAATACCATTGTTTCACTTCAAAATCATCAACATTCCATCCGTCAGATGGCGCTAAAGGCTCCGTAAATTCTATTTCCATACCATTGGACTTGGCACGTACAGCCAACATTTCGAATGTAGGTTTACCATTAAAGACCAAGCGTTGAAGCCCATAATGTAGTTTGCCGTTTTGCGCCCAGTTGCCAGGATTACCGATACCACCTGCGTACAAATCACCTTTTGGTCCCCAAGCAATTCTATTTATTCCAGCTTCGAGTCCTTGAATAAATCTGAAAACACAACCTTGTAATTGGTCATCGATTTCTTCTACAAATACTCTCTTTATACCACCGTGGGTCACTTCACCATGGATCATCTGTCCTTTATAAATACCAAGATCCAATGCCAATGGTGTACTTGGTGAATTTCCGATCTCATCTTGTGGTAACCAAACCATAGGCAAATCTTCTTTTTTGTCTTTTGTACCTTCAGGATCTACCGACCTTGATCCAAACCAAGCACCATCTCTGACATGTACAATCTTAGAAGACGGAAGCCAGTCACCTTGATTATCTGCCACAAAAATATCGCCTTTGTAACCGATACCAATACCATTTGGTGTGCGGAGACCAGACGCTACAAAAGTAAGTTGTCCAGTATTCTTATTCACCTTGATAACTTTACCTCGATCAGGTATCTGTGGTTGAGTACTGGCACCACCGGGATTGATGGCTGTTGCCAATGTTGCGTAAAAATATCCATCTTTATATGCTAAACCAAATCCGAATTCATGGAAATTTGACGAAACTTTCCATTCATCACAAAGTGTCTGGTATTCATCTATGATATCATCTCCATTGGTATCTATTAGCCTAGTGATTTCGTGTTTTTGCATCACATAAATGGTATCATTAACCACTTTTACACCTAATGGTTCGGCTAGGCCAAAAGCTATTCGCTTGTATTTCATCTGTGTTGTGTCACCAGATTGTACATTGTCCAAAACATAGACTGAACCGGCGGCATCCCATGTACTTACGATCATCCTTCCGTCAGATTTGAAGTCCATGCCTCCAACTTTTGGTTTGAATCCATCAGGTCTTGCTTGAAAAAGGTCGAATGAAGGATGGACATCCATCAGTGGATATTGGTCACCAGGTATCTTAGAAACATTGGCCATTGGAAGTTTTGAAGAGCGGAGCAATTCCGAGGCATCATTTTTATGAATTATATTCGATGGTGGAATGACTTCAAAATCGCTATCTCCTGGTTTTTTCCAGTTGTAAGAAAGAAATCTACCACCAGAACCTTGAAAAAATTCGATTTTGAATGGATAAAATCCTTTGGTCATTGCTATACTTACTTCTCCATATTCTGCACCATGAAGTCCATCATTGTCTATCACTTGCTGATCATTGATATATAATTTTGATCCATCATCACTCCAGATATGGAATGTGTAAGTTCCAGCGGTGTCTATTCGGACATATCCAGTACCTACAAGTGCAAAATTATCTTCCAATTCTTTAAAATCTCCACCAGACAAATTGTCAAAATTGGGTAAAATACCCGCTTGTTTTGGTTTTTTTGTGGCTGGTATAACTGGCATATTTGGAGTGTTTTTAGGGATATCATAAATCTTTACAATACTACCAGGCAAAAGATCATCTTCTTTGACTCCAGCATCAGGCGCCATAGTCAGCAATGATGTAGCTTCTTTAGAGATAGGCTCGTCTTTATCGTCATCTAGAGATAGGATATAGGATACCATTTTATTGATGTCCTCTTCTGCTAGGTCGGCATGTGGCGTCATCATTTGTTCGCCCCAAACACCTGAACCACCAGCTTTTACCTTTGATGACAACAAACTAATATTTTCAGGCGTATTTTTGTATTTTTGAGCAATAGCTACATAAGCTGGTCCAATGGTCTGTAGTGTTTTATTATGACAAGTCTTACAATCGCTTTTCGCAATAAGTTGTAAACCTTCAGGTAACGAACCTTCAGTATTCACTACCTCTTCATCCTTGCCACCAGCAACATTTTTATTTTCTATTGTTGGTGCTGTGAATGTGGTATGGAATTTTGTTACCGCATTATTATTCAAAATCAAAAAGCCATCTACATTTAAGGTTGAGACATTGTCTATTTTTACTTCATCTTTTTTTGAAATGGTCCATTTGCCATCTGTTTCAATATTATTTTCTACAACTATGGAAGATAAATTTGCCATTAATCCAATATTCACACCGTCGGCTACATTTTCAGTAGTAAAAGTCCTTAAAAACTTTGATTGGTCAGAATCCGTTTTTTCTACATCAATCTCTTCATATATTCTAACGGGTTTCGCCCATTTTTCTGATGACAACTGGTACATGAGTTGCGCTTTGCCATTGACAAATCTATGGCCTTTATAGTCAAACTTTACGGGTATTGTATCTTTTCCACTTAGGGCATTCCATGGATTTTTGTGTATATTTTCTACATAGCTATTTCCTATCGAAATCGGCTGTGGGCCATGAGCTGTGGTATAAACGGCACCATCAAAATATACTGATCCTTTCCATGCTTTATATAGTGCGCCCGTTTCGGCATGATAGGAAGCCCAAAGATCATCAGAAAGTGCCAGTGTTACCATCCTTGGATTCCAGTCCAAAACAGATCTGAATACCCAGTGGTCGATAGGCCTTTTGACTTCTGCACTCGATTCCTTTTTGTTACACCCAACAAATGTTGTGAATAAAGCAATGATTATGAATAATTTATACATTCGCATATCAAAATAAAATTATTATTAATGTCAATAAAACACTAAAGTTAATATCAGATTTTGAATTTGGTAAATATTGAGTAATTAAAAATTATAAATTGGCAAAGAACGCATTGTGTGAACTAAAGTTATAATTGTCACGCATGGTGTATATCTTTGTGCCAATTTAAAGTAAATTGATTTTGAAACATATTTTTATTTTTCTTCTTTTGATTGCCAATTTGGATGTTTGTTGTCAACAGATCATACTTGATGAGTCTTATAATGATTGGCAATCGGGAGCAATAAATTACAAAGACAAATCAGGTGATGGTAACTCGTCAGGTGTGGACATTACCGATGTAAAATTCAGCAATGACGACAAAAACCTATTTGTTTATCTTGACTTATCAAAAGAGATAAATATTCAGGAAAGCAACAAGATCACTATTTTTATCGATGCGGACAATTCAGTGTCAACAGGCATACAACGTAATGGAATAGGAGCAGATATTAGCTATACTTTCGGAGATAAAGCTGGGAAAATATATCTTCAAACCAATGCTTATGATGTATTTCACGATGAAGCAGGATTGATCACTTCTCCGACTGTCACGAGCGAAAGATTTGAATTTTGTTTGTCGAGATCTATTGGATTTAACAATCTAAAAGTAAACATGGGTGCGGCTATTCGTATCATTATATCAGATGAGACAAACAGTGGAGATAAAGCACCTGATACAGGAAGTTATTTGTATGAATTGGATCAATCCAAAATCTTCACACCACAAGCATTTAAACTTTCTAAGAAAAGTAATGAAGTACGCATCACTGGGTACAATGTGCTTAAAGATAATTTGTTTGCTGGTACACTTCAATCGAATTATAAACGAATTTTTAAGGCAATAAATCCAGATATCATAGGCTTTTGTGAAATTTATGATAATTCAAGTGCTCAGACAGCAGCGTTGATGGAGACATTTTTGCCTTCTAGTAATTCTCAAAAGTGGTATCATGCCGAAGCTGTTCCTGATATCAGAGTTGTAAGTCGATTCCCTATTGTAAATACTAGAAATATAGACGGAAATGGTGCTTTTCATATAAATCTTGGCACTAAACAACTCTTGTATATTGTTGCGCATTTGCCATGTTGTGATAACGAAAGCGGCAGACAAGCTGAGGTAGATAAGATTATGTCATTTATTCGGTCTGTAAAATACGGAATTTCGACTTTTCAGATACCTGTCAATTCGCCAATTGTCATCGTAGGCGATATGAATTTAGTCGGATATAAGGCGCAGCAAGAGACATTCCTTACCGGAAATATCGGTGATAATACCACATATGGCCCTGACTTCGAACCAGATTGGGATAACACTGAACTTGAAGAGGCAAAACCATTGACTACGTCTCTGCCTTATACTTTTACTTGGTACAATGATTTTGGTAAATACAGTGCTGGTCGCTTAGATTATATTATTTATACAGGATCAGTAATGTCACTTCAAAATAGTTTTGCACTTTGGACTCCAGCTTTGTCCAACGCAGATTTGACAGCAGCTGGATTGCAGAGAGAAGATATACCTTCAGCATCTGACCATTTACCAGTGATTGCTGACTTTAATATAGAAGGTAAAACAGGTAACAATGAAGATGCAATCTCATTGCCGTTCTTTTTCACTCAAAAGAATGGTGAAATTGCCGTAACATCAGATCTGACAGGTAAAATTTTGATATCAGACACAGCAGGAAGAATCATATTTAATGCAGACAAAAGTACACCAGGTGAGCAAGTGCTTCATTTACCTGAATTGTCCGGGCTGTTTATTTTTACCTTCGAAACAAACCAAGGTGTGCACAGTGTTAAGTTTTTCAGATAATAACCTACTTGGCTATTTTTATCCTTCCTGTTTCCGTTCGAGCATAGATGTTACCGTCATACATGTGTTCGCAAGTGACTGCAGGCATATAAAAATCTCCAATAAAAGCAGCCTTGGCTTTAAAGGTAAACACCTGAAGTCCACCAGCTTTTAAATCAAAAAAAGTATATACTCTGTCATCTTTGAAATCCTGATATGTAAAATTCTCATTTGGATCCGAAACTGATGTCTCATACATTCGTGGATTAATTAGTTCCCAACCTGAAGGCATTTTAAGATTGAGTGCAAGATTACTGACTTCCAATGATGATGGATTATTTACAGAAATTCTGACAATGATATCATCACCTAACTTTATTCCTTTGTTGGCAGATTGCTTTTGGGTTGCGTTATAAAATTCGCTTCTCAAACTCAGATTATTTGCTTGGCTGGTTTTATTAATATTGTTATCGATGTATCGTTGTGTATTATAAATGTAAATCGGGCCTTTTCCTTTATTTTGGATTACCAGATTTTTTCCCATTGATGATTTGTCAATGACAATAACTTTGGGTTCGAATGCCGAATGGTTATACGTTTTTGTTCCACCTGACAAACCTGTGATGGTATAATCTACTTTATTTGTGACATTAAGCGATTTTCCAAAATATTTGTATGCACCAATAAAGGCAAATCCTTTGGTTTGAGTACTAACCCATGATTGTTTATTGAGCACATTTACCATTTGGTCATAATATTTTTCGGATTTTGACTTATCTACATTTAAGTAACTTAAGACTTCGACGATGATAGCCAGATCTCGTCCTTCATCTCCGAATGTGTCATAATCTCGGCTGTTATCATTATTTACTTGTAAAAGTTCTGCTTTAGCCATGAATTCTTTGGCTTTTGATTCGTATCCACTCAACTGAAAACTACCAGCTAGGAGCCACCAAGTCAATGGATTTTTCGATTTATTGCTAGAGACAAACCTGTTCATAGCAGATTTTGCAGGAGATCCACCTTTTGCCAAAACAAATAATCTGAACGCTTGAGCAATACTTTCGGATTCATACACGTATTCACTGGATGCTTCAGCCAAAGCCCAGTTATTAGCAGAGGTCGTATGGACATTTATCCACTTTTGGAGCATTTCACTATTTTTGGGAAGTTGGTTAAGTCTCTTCATTTCTACGAGAAAGTTTCCAGCATAGATATCTGACCAAAAGTGGTAATAATTCCCATCCCAATAATTGTACTTGCCTGAGGATTGTTGGAATCTGGCAATTTTGTCCAAAGTGATTCTCAAATTTTCTATACGTTCCTTGTTTTGTGCTGGATCAAGGGAAATTATTTTATCCAAATACAACTGAGAAAAACCCGCCGAAGTAGTTTGTTCTAAGCAGCCGTAAGGATATTCAATCAGATCAGCAGCATACTGTGTGAAATTTGGAATTTTTATACCAGAAATCAGAAACTTCGAGGAGAAGACTTCGGGATAGCCTTTTATTTTTACATTGTATTCTGATTTTTTCCCAGGATCAACGATACTTTTGTCAAATGCGGTTTCATACGAATTAGGATAATTTATCAGAATCTCTGTTGATTCACTCATGCCTTTAGCACCACTTTTTATGGAAGTTTCGATGTTTACTTTTCCAGTTTTGTTGAGTACTTCCAGATTATAAGCTTGTGACAATTGGTTCTTACCATCAAAAGACAAAACAGAATTTTGCCCGATACCTTTGATCATATTGGCATCGCCTTTGGTAGTTAATGTAGCAGAACTGATGGATGCATCGTCTCTAAACACAGTCACCGGTAGCATAAATTTGTCGGTAACGTTAAGTGTTCTTGGAAATTGTGTCTGTACCATCAATGGGTTTTTGACAGGAATGTATTTCTCCAGATGACCAAAATTACGCTCATTACAAGCGACGACCATCAATCGAAGTTTGCCTACAAAATTGGGTATGGTTATCGTGTGTGTATTTTTGCTGTTTTTGGCGAGTTTAAACGGACCTTGATGGTTCACAAAAGATTTAAATCTGTTTACTTCTGCCAGCGCATCTGGATTATATGCATCATCTCCTCCTATGGTAATAATACCGGCAAATTTTCCTTTGAAGAATGCAATAAGATACTTGTAAATATCCCAGGTTTTGACGAGAAGCGGATATTTACCACTAAAATGCTTGACTGGATCTGGTGTGGCAAAACCGGTCAGATTGAGTAGGCCTTCATCCACAAACGAAAGCGTATATTCCATTGGTTTTCCGCTATTTTCTCCGATAGTGAATGTATAGGTTTTATTAGATTCCAGACGATCAGGTATGTTAGTGACTGGTTTTAGGTCGCTTGTGCCACCAGCCATTTTTATATGTCTTATACCATACATTCGCAGTGGAAGGTCATTGTTTTCATTTTTGTAAGGCTGGACGATGGTTACATGTATATACACATTGGGTGTCCAACTTTCATCGGAAGGAATTTTGACAATGCTTGCAGAAGCACTCAGTGTATGCCAAGATTGCTTCAGTACTTTGTTGCCACGTTCCAAGCTGATCAATGCCTTGGCTCCATCTATCTTAGGTAACATGACAGACACATTTTCACCAACAGTATATTCATCCTTGTCCGTCTGAAAATCTACAATATATGGCTGTGATCCTGGAATGCTTTCTTTACCATCATAAACAGTGAAGTACACTTGTGTTTTGTGCCCTGACTTATCATCAAACATAGTCAGTTTGTAGGCACCTTTTCCGAGTTTTCCCTTTGGATATGTTATTTTTCCTTTTCCTGTTATGTTGATGGTGCCATTGGCTTTTGGGATATCTTTCCAAAAATCGGCATTTACAAAATTTCCAGCTGACCGAAGACGGTATTTATCTACCCACCAAGTATCGATATTTTGCTGAAGAATGTACGTAACCGAGGTATTTTGACTATTTAGCTTGCCTTTAGGATTAAGACTAACTATAGCTACTTCTATATTATCTTGAAAAGTATAATTGGTACTCCATCCTGAGCCATCTTTTCTTTTTGCGCCGAGATAAGTTTCAAAAGGGGAAACGACCACCGATTTTCCTTCTTTGCCCGAGCCGCCACCAGGTATGACTGTTTCGGTCTCTATCGATACATTCATTGGCGTATTAAAAGATTTCAAGTTTTGATTTCCAGTAAATTGGGCAAATCCTTTTTCGTTTGTCTCTGCATTTAATATCTCTATAATGTTGTCTGTATTATCATTATCTAGTACATCGAAAGTATAATCTTTGTACTCAGCAAATGGCTGGGCGATTTTACGCACTTTTCCTACCGTATGTACCTTTGCGTTTGCTATTTCAAATCCAGTCAAATACTTGACTTGTACACTTCCAGAAATATTTTCGCTGTAAATCGTTTTATCCACTAAATCTTTAAATTTATAAATGGCTTCTGTTGTATTTGGCTTGATGGTTTCTATACGAATATTTTTGCGAACGGATTTTGGGCCTATTTGGAAAATACACCGATAGTTTCCCGTCTTTGCATTAGTTGGCGTATGGAGTTTGAAGCAATAAATCTGTTGACGTGAGAGATCGATATTACTGACTTGTTCATCTACGATGATATTGTCCGTATTATAAAATGTCATAACAATAGGTAGCCCTTCGGGAAGGCTTGCATCTGCTTTATTTACCATCAAATCAACATATATACTATCTCCTGGTCTCCACACATCACGTTCGGTATAAATAAAAAATTCGGTATCCGTTTCTGTTCTTTCGCCAGCGATATCAAATTCGGTCAGTGTATTGCTTTCATTAGGATCCAATGCGAGATAGGTAATCTGGTTGCCTTTTTCTACTTTCATCACAGATGCATCACTTTTCATATTTTCGAAAGAGACAAATCCATCAGATGATGTTTGTTTAGTCGCCATTTTTTCGGCTTGTAGATCATATAACGTAACATCAGCACCACTGACTTGGGTCAAATCCATTAATTTCGTCAAAGCAATATGGTAATTTCTACCTGCTTTTTTGGTTATAACTGAATAATCTGAGCAAATAAATAATTTTTGAACAGGCTGACTATTGATATAGAACGCAAGCTTACAAGGATTGTTATTTTCCTGCCAATTATAGTCTTCATAATACCCATAGTAGTCTTGATAATAAAAGTCCTTCACAGTAAAATAGTCGCCATTGGGAATTTTATTACTGATTTTATATTTTGAAAATGATTTTGCACAATTTAAGGTTGTGAATTCGGGTGCAAATTCAATGCTGATGTGATAGATACTTCCAGGATTTTTGCGCAAACGTGCCGTAAGATCAATACCATGTACTGTCCAGCCTTCATGATCGGTTATGCCTTGGTTGAGCGGGACGATCTGGTCGTAAACTGGTTTTCCATACATACGAAGATTGTAAAAGTCGGCATAAGCAAGGGATTGCCATGCCAGATAATGTGCTACATTTTCCTGTTTTACCTCGATAACTACAAGACGGATTTTTTCGAGCCCACGGGTTTTGATTGGAATCTTAAAGTCACCTTCTGAAGGGAAATAGTTGCCATCGCTGACGAATTGTACTTCTGGTCTTTGGGTTTGGATATTGATGTCAAAATATTGATCTGTAGTCAAACTTTTACCTTCAGCCGAAGTAATGCCCTTATCCAGATATAATTTTACTGTGTTTTTATCTGAGATATCATTAAGAAATATCGTAAGTATGTTATTCTTCACTGTGTAAGATGCATTTTGTTTATCCACCATCACCAAACCCGTCAGATCCTGCATTCTATTGAGTTTTTGTGAAAAATAGATATTATAAGTTTTATCATCAATTTTGAAATATGAAAAAACAATATTTAGATCTTGATCATTAAAATCGAATAATGACAATTGCCCTTTGGTGTCACTTCCTATATTTGTCCCTTTATAGTTGATTTGTTTTGGTTTGTTTTTGATGTCACGATAGGTAAATTCCAGCAGATAATCCATGGGTTTTCTCTCCGTAATATCTACAGTAGCTGATCCACCTTCAAAACAAGATTTAAGTTTTTCCAAATCGGCTAGATCCGCAGTTTTCACACCAAACAAAAAAGTAACCGAATTGTCATCATTGATCACCATTCCTTCAGGTTCGGCTTTCATATCTTGCTCTATAGTTTTTATTTGGTAAGAAATATCCTTGTCGTAAAGTGATGAATTTAATGATTTCAGCGCGATATTAACCGTATAAACAGAATTGGCTGCCAGCGATGTCTCAGGTGAAAAAGTCAACAAGGTCTTATTATTCATGCTAACTTTTCCAGGTACATCAGGAGATAATGTGATCAATTTTTGAAGATCTTCGTCAGAAATATCAGATGATAATGGTTCTTTCAGCACGTAAGTCAGGTCACTGGAAGTAGAAATGACACCTACAGTCGCCGCTGCAAAATACTGGTCCAAGAGTGCCTGATCTTTTGCCGCATCTAGGATGTTATTTTGAGTGTTTTTGCTACACGCAGTGACCAAGAATATTGAGACAAGTCCGCAATAAATAAGATATTTCATCATCTGAAATTATTAAAATTTTAGAAAAACTAAAAGCTCTGTAAAAATAGGCATATTGCCGCATTTAAATCAACAAGTTATCTAAAAATTATAACGAAAATGAAATGGTCTAGATTGCAAGGATTACATCTTATTTACAATCTTAAATAGAATATGTAATTCGCAACATTAGTCAACCCTAAATTGTGATTGTAACACAAAAATTATTTCAAGAATTATCACTCTTCAACCAAAATGGAAGATGATTCTGGCATCATTACCTTAGCATTATTGCCTATGTTTAATGACTTTATTTGAAAAGTCTGATTTGCAGGTACATCTACATTGATCACTGATGGCTGACTTGGTATGACCACATGATGGCAAGACTCAGGTATAGTCAACAGTGACCATTTTTCGTTTTGATTCCAGAGTCCCGATGCGCTGGTCCAAGTATTGGTGAATGATTCAGATACGGAAATATTTAGTATAGTTTGATCGCCTTTTGAGTCCCATTTACTATATGGTGTCAGCTTTATCTGGTGTGATGGTGCATTGATGTCCCAAAGCACTGTTACAGATGTAGTATTTGTGTTTAGTGTGATAAACGATCCTCCAGTAATTTCCCATTGATAATATGCTGCTTGACCAGTATTGGTAGTATAGGTTTGCTGAAGTGAACTGTTGCAGACGTATGATTTTCCATTGATAGGATGTACTGGTGGTTTTAGCAATTGTACATTGAACCAATCAGAAATAGCAGGAATAATATCGCTGTATAATGTACTAGAAGTTTGCTCATGTACACTATGACCTCTACTAGTGTATGAATGAAACATATCCGGAAGATTGATGACATCTGCACGCTGAGACATCGGCAGACTACCATACACATCTGGCAAATCGAATCCTACTATCCAGCCAGAAACACTACCGAATGGTTGCCCAGAATTATACGGTACTGTATCATCATCTTGACTATGAAACATAACAATCTTAGGATCAGAAGCCGATTCCATGTAAGATGTAAATCCTACGGCACCAGCTAAACTAAAGACTGCTTTGGCATGGCCATTGAAGGATTTGTTGTTTCCGACACAATCCAAACACTGCTGATCAGGACAATTGCAAGTGGACAAATCTAAAAATCCACATCCTTGTGTCCATTGATGGGTTGAAGCTGGTCTCTCAGATTCTTTATCAAGATAAGCATTGTGTGTAGCAACAAATGCACCAGCACTGTGTCCGCCTATATAAATTTGTTCAGGATCTATTCTATATGTATTTGCCCCAGCAGCATCAGCCTTAAAAAACCTTACAGCTGATCTACCATCTTGTACACCACGATATACAGCGCGAACCGAAAGATCCTCATCAAAAATATTCATTCCTAATCTATAATCAATAACAGCTGTTACAAATCCTCTTTTGGCCAATTCTTGCGCAATAAGTCGAATACTCCAGTGATCTTTACTTCCAGCTATAAATCCGCCGCCAAAACAAACGATCGCAACGGGTCTTTTACTCAAAGTATCACCGACTGGCTGAAATATATTCATGTATAGGTTTACATTTGTTAGACTGAATTCATCGACATTTAACGGATATCCGGTTATGGTTTCATAAAATCCACCACCTGGGTTAGGTCTAGGTACATTGCTACTGAATAAGACATTTGTAGTTTCTGAAACTGATGTAAAAAGTGGTGCCACATATCTATTCATCGGTGGTTGTGCAAAAACACCAAAGTATGCCATAAAACAAAACACCAAGAGGAATATTTTTTTCATTTTGTAGTAATGATTTGATTAATAAATGGCAACAACGATTGTTGAAAGGAAATATCTCCTTTGTATATTTTCAGGATTTGATTATACCGATTATATGAAATTCCTTCCTTTTGGCATAGAGCGGTTAAGATTGAAGTTTCTTGGCTTTTTATATCTTGACTTACCTGTTGAATAGCAGAAAGTGATATTCTATCTTTGTCTGTCAAAGCTATTTTTTCGCCATTAAATCCAGATTTTAGAATTTCAGCATATCTTTCTTCTGACATACCTGAATCATGCAGTGCTTTATTAACCATAGAATCAGTATTAATCGCTTTGGTTTTATTTGCAAGTAAAATTCTGGAAAAAGCCGTTTTTTCAGCTATGGAAATATCTGATACCTGACCACTTAGGAATAAGCTTCCAAGAAGTAAAAAAATTAACAAATAGTATTTCATGAAAAAAATTTTGCCAAAAGTATGTAGATTCGGCAGAATGTAAAAAATTTTACAAATTTTTATTTTCAAATGCTTTGATCATCAATGACAGAATTCATTTAACGATGAGTCCAATATACCAAAATTAAGAGATTACTCAGCAAAATGATTCCAACCCTGTGCAGTAATGTTGTGCATATTCCCACCTGTAGTATGTAGCTTAATACCATCAGTTTTGTCCGTAATCTCACCGATAATATACACTTCAGGCATAAATCTGATTTTTTCTAAGTCCTTTTCATCAATGGTAAATAACAACTCATAATCTTCGCCACCATGAAGCGCACAAGTGATCGGATCAAGTTTGAACTCAAGGGCCGCTAATTCGGAGTCAGGATGAATAGGCACTTTACCTTCTTCTATGAAGGCACCAACACCTGATTGATTACAAATATGAAGCAATTCACTGGCTAGGCCATCAGACACATCTATCATGGATGTAGGAACGATT
This sequence comes from uncultured Saprospiraceae bacterium, assembly GCA_937952155.1. Taxonomy (GTDB): domain Bacteria; phylum Bacteroidota; class Bacteroidia; order Chitinophagales; family Saprospiraceae; genus OLB9. Next base: position 38,648 of record CALFYH010000088.1, on the reverse strand, counting down.
TTCTCTCTTTTGAAGTATTCAATTGCACCACGTTGTGCTTCTGGTTTTAGTTGTCGCTCTATCAGATACTGGCTTTTATCGAGCTCAGGTTGTACACCAGGATGAGCTAGATAAACTTGTTTTTCGCGTTCGAGGATTTGGAGACCTAGATATGCCGCACCAAGGTCGCCTGTGACACAGAGGATATCACCTTTTTTAGCGCCTGATCGATACACAATTTTATCTTTTTTTGCTTGTCCAACGGCAGTAATACTTATAATCATTCCTTTAGGAGAAGAAGTGGTGTCACCTCCTACAAGATCAATATTGTACATTTTGCAAGCTGTATAAATACCATCATAAAATTCCTGCATTGCCTCGAGCGAATATTTGCTAGAGATAGCCACAGAAACAGTAATATGTGTAGGCACTGCATTCATCGCATAGATGTCTGAAAGATTTACCACTACCGATTTGTATCCTAGATGTTTAAGCGGCGTGTACATGAGGTCAAAGTGGATACCTTCTACAAGCATATCAGTAGAGATGACGATGGACTCGTCATTAGTTCCTATCACTGCAGCATCATCTCCGATACTTTTGATCGTATTTTGATGATTTGAAGTATTGTTTTTAGTCAATTCATTTATCAACCCAAATTCTCCAAGGGTACTAATATCGGTAAAAGTCGGAATTGATTGGTTACTCATGATTCAAATTTGCCACAAAGGTAGTTATAATTTTGATTAGTCAATCAGACTCATATCTACCAATGACCACAATATATCGTTATTGGGTAAAGGCGCCTTATAGCAGTGTTTTTCAAGAGTAAAAGGATGAATAAATTCTAGTTTATAGGATAATAAGCCGATACTTCTATCTAAGTTAGGACGTCTTGATCCATATTTTAGATCACCCTTTATCGGCATTTCCATAGTGGCGAGTTGAGCCCTTATTTGGTGGAATCTACCAGTTTTCAAATCTATCTTCAGCAAATGATATTTGTCAAAAGATTGCAAAAGTGTATATACAAGTACAGCTTCCTTGAAGTATTCATCTACTTTTTCATCAGCAGTCATCGCTCTGTTATGGAGCTTTTTGATATAATGTTTTAATTCAGTTGGTTCTTTTTCTGGATTGCCAGAAACGAGTGCCAGATAAGTCTTTTTAACTGATCTTTCTTTAAGCATTTCCGTAAAATTTGACGCAAAATTCTTATTTTTACCAAAGATAACCAATCCTGTCACAGGCTGATCGATACGGTTAAGGACATGTACTTTTTCCTTATATCGGTTATTCAATATTGACTCCAAGTCATCCACTTCCTTATCAGTGACTTGTACTGCTAGTCCATGTTTTTTAAGAATAACAATAAAATCATCTGTTTCGTCAACTATTTCATAATCTGACTCAAAAGAAGGTGTTTTATTTACAAAATTTTTAAGTAGCGAAAGATCCACGTTGTGTATTGGTTGCAAAATTATTTACTCTATTTCTTCGTAATCAACATATTCGTCTTCATGATTGTTGTTTTTCTTATCATTTCTTTGTTGATGGTTGGAATTTTTATTTGTCTCTATCAATGGTGAAAGATAGTGGACAAATATATAATAACTAATCAAAGATAAAATCAGATATTTAATCATAAAGAGTTACAGATTCTTGCAAATGTACGGGATTTTAACTAAAATTATGTTATAGAAATGTCAAAATCGGGATTTTTACAATAATTACTAGTAAAAATGAGTTCCTTTGGACTTGTCAAGGCCTACTAGAAAACAGGCAATAAACATATTAATACTTGTTTTAAAGTATTTTTATTACTTTTGTCACTGGATTTAGGCCAAATATTTAAAAACTAAAAGCAACAGTATTGTATGCAGTCTTTAAAAAAGTATTCAAACATCACCGGCTTGCTGGTATTTTTTATTAGTCTTTTTGTTTATTATCACTCAGTAGAGCGCACAGGCAGTTTATGGGATTGCGGCGAATTTATATTGGGAGCTTATAAACTACAAGTAGTGCATCCACCAGGAGCAGGACTTTTTGTCATCATCGGTAGAATGTTTGCTTGGTTAGCCACAGTTTTTTCTGACGATCCAGCAGATATAGCTTTTGCCGTAAATCTTATGTCAGCTATATGTACATCCATAGCCGCAATGATGATAGCATGGACGACCATTATGTTTGGAAAACTGGCGTTATTGGGTAGAAATACCGATACAAGCAATGCTGAAAATATTGCCTTATCATTTGCAGGTTTAGTAGCAGGATTGGCTACCGCATTTTCTACATCGATTTGGTTTTCGGCTGTTGAAGGAGAAGTTTATGCTATGTCCACGATGTTTACCGTGATGACTTTATGGGCCGCTACGAAATATTATTATATCGAAGATGAGTCAGAAGCTTTGAGATGGCTCGTGTTGAGTTTATTTGTCAGTGGTATGTCTGTTGGTGTTCACTTATTGAGTATTTTGTCATTGCCAGCAATTGCCCTACTTGTTTATTATAAGAAATATAAAGAGCATACATTCAAAGGTGCTTTGATAGCCATGGCTGCTGGAGTTGCTGCTATTGTTTTTATCATGAAAGTAATAATTGTAGGTATTCCCACTCTTTGGAAAAATATGGAGTTGTTGTTTGTAAATAGTTTTGGTTTGCCAGTACATTCGGGTATAATACCAACATTATTGATTGTAGCAGCTTTAGGATATTTTGGCGTCAAATATGCACAAAAGAAAGGAAACCAGTTACTTCAAGTTGCAGCTATTTCAGCAATATTGATCACAGTAGCATTTTCTACTATTGGTGTAGTTGTCATAAGAGCGAACACAGATACACCGATCAATATGAATGTACCAGGAGACGCAATGAGACTTTTGCCATATCTCAATCGTGAGCAATATGGAGAAAGACCATTGTTATCTGGTCCACATTATGATGCAGAGCCTTCAGATGTAAAACGCACACCGCGATATGGACGAGTTGGTGACAAATACGAAATCGTGGATGAAAAGTATGATTATGTTTACGACAAAAAAGACAAGATTTTATTCCCACGTATCGGACATACAGATCAAGGGAGACCAGATTTGCATCGTATGTGGAGAGAGGCTTTAAATGGCGATAGCAAAGGAAAGCCAACAATGGGTTACAACCTGCAGTTTATGTTTCATTACCAGATAAATTGGATGTATTTCAGATATTTTATGTGGAATTTTGTGGGACGACAGACCGCTGAGCAAGGTTACTATCCGTGGGATATCTCCAAAGGTCATTGGATGTCGGGCATTACACCATTAGACGAAGCCAAATTGTACAAAATGGATAAGCTTCCTGATGCGATGAAAAATGACGAATCAGCTAACAAATATTACTTTTTGCCTTTGATTTTTGGGCTTCTCGGTATGTTTTTCCATTTCAAACAGAGAAGAAAGGATTTTATCACTTTATTTGTGTTGTTTATTATCACGGGTATAGGCATTATTATCTACTCTAATCAACCACCGAACGAACCAAGAGAGCGTGATTATGTACTAGTAGGCTCATTTATGACTTTTTGTATTTGGATGGGAATGGGTGTATTGGCACTTTACCAGATGTTTGCATCAAAAATACAAGGAGTTGCTCCAGCAGCATTGGCAGGTTTGCTTGTACTATCTGCACCGATCATAATGGGCTTTCAAAATTTTGACGATCATAGTCGAAAACACCACAAAGCATCTAGAGACTATGCTGCCAATTTCCTAAATAGTGTTGCACCCAATAGTATTATATTTACTTATGGTGACAATGATACATACCCATTATGGTACGCACAAGAAGTCGAAAATATCAGACGCGATGTGCGTGTGGTCAATCTGAGTTTGATTGCAGTGGATTGGTATATCAATAAGTTGAGAAATAAGGTGAATGACTCTCCACCATTAAAATTGACATTGACAGAAGAACAATATCGAGGCAAAAATAGAAATCAAATATTCTTCTTCAATCCTAGAAATGAAGACATGAATGTTCCTATGAATATATTTGAAGGTCTCAGATCAATTGGTGACCCAAGAAATACAATCCAAGGACAAACGATAGTTTCTAGCAAAGCATTCTATCTACCTGTAGATTATCAGAAATATAGCAAATTAGGATTACAGCCCAATATTGATACTTCAGAAGTAATAGATAGGATCATCATCCAGCCAGGTAAAGGTAGCAATTCGTTTACTAAAGATGATTTGGCTATCATGGATGTTATTGCTTCCAATTTTTATGATCGACCTATTTATTTTGCAATAACTTGCCAATCATCCAAACTATTAGGCCTTGACAATTATGTAGAAATGGAAGGTTTGGGTCTAAGGATTTCACCGACAAAAGTGAGAGTTAAATCTCAATTACCAAGTATTTATGGATTTGGTGATGTAGATGAAAATAAGGTCTATGACAATGTGATGACCAAGTGGAAATGGGGAAATTTCGATAGCTTGAAACTATATGTAGATAAGAGTTATATGGCTGAAGTTCAGGCGATGAAGTTAGTGATGCTCAGGGCAGCTATCGAATTTGATAGAAAAGGAGATCCAAAACGGGCTTCTGAGATGGCTAATAAATATTTTAAATCTTTCCCTGATATGAATTTCCCTTATGATTCTGGTATAATGCCATTCATAAATGTACTGGTAAATTCAAAAGACTTTGTTTCAGTCAAGAAACAGCTTAGCATCCTTGCCAAAGAAACGAAACAGTATTTGGACTTTTACGAATCACAAACAGATAAGGACGTATTCGATAGTTTCCAACAAGACTATCAATATAGGCTCAGTGCGGCTCAGGATATAATAGAAACGGCAAAAAAAGTAGAAGACCCTGCGTTTGAGAAGGAAATGCAAGATTTATTATCTCCTTTTTTAAAGGCTTCTGAACCTGCAAATTGATTTATAAATGAAGATAGCAATAGGCTCAGATCATGCGGGATTTGAATATAAAACATACGCAATAAAGTTGCTAAAAATAAAAGGATATCAGGTGCAGGACTTTGGGACTGCATCTGTAGCATCTGTAGATTATCCTGACTTTGCCCATCCAGTAGCCACTGCTGTGGAAAATAAAAGTGTTGATGTCGGAATTCTTATTTGCGGAAGCGGTAACGGAGTCTGCATGTCTGCAAATAAACATCAAGGTATCCGAGCAGCATTATGCTGGACACCAGAGCTAGGATCTCTTGCTAGACAACATAACAATAGCAATATTCTTTGTTTACCAGCACGTTTTGTAAGCAAAATGATGGCTGGAAAAATCATCAAGGCATATCTTCAAAGCAGTTTTGAAGGTGGAAGACACCAAAACAGGGTAAATAAAATTTCTTGTTAGATAATTACGTTTTATTTGAACTGATTTCTTCAATCACCGTTTTACATAATTAAAATTTTAAACCGAATGAAACATAATATTTCATTATTCATATTTATTTTAGTTTTCCAATATGGAGTAGGATATAGTCAGTACACTTCAGGTGTTGTGGTGCCTGACAAAGGGCAGCCAAAGGTAGTTAACGAATCTGATGTTGCTTATCGTCTTGCATCTGGCATTTCTCCTGCAAGACTGAGGGATCACATGAAAGTATTGGCATCAGACTCACTCGAAGGAAGAGAAACTGGACAAAAAGGCATTCAACTAGCCGCAGATTACATATCTAAAACTCTTAGAAATCTTGGTCTTTATGCCCCAAATGCACAGCAGGGATATTTGCACCCAGTAGCGTTTACATATTCAAAGTGGTTAGATACGGATATGTATATTTCAGGTAAAAGATATCGACTTATGTGGGATTATCTGGCAATGCCCGAAAACAATGAAAACAAGGAAATTATCAAGGATAGCGAAGTCTTGTTTTTGGGTTATGGTATAGACTCACCAGAATACAGTGATTACAAGAAGGCAGATGTCAAAGATAAAATTATCATGATTAATAAAGGTGAACCATGGAATAAAGATGGCAATTCTTGTATCAGTGGTACAAAAGACACTTCAGCTTGGTCTAGGGATTTGAAGATGAAACTCAAAGTAGCTAAAGAAAAAGGTGCCAAGTTGGTTTTAATAATAGAAGATGATATTAAAAAATTGGTAGATGATAACCGATCGAAGTTATTGTCAGCAAATCTTCAACTCGGCAATCTTAAAGATAAGACTTTAACAACAGCAAACCATGTTTTTATTTCTTCCACTATTGCTAAAGATATTATAGGCAATAATGAAAATAAAATCATAAAAGCCCGTAAAAAAATTGCAAAAGGCAAGCCATCGAATGTAAAATTAGAAACCGATTTTATAATCAATATGGCAAAGGAAGTAAAAGTGCTCGAAGGAAATAATATCATTGGTTATATAGAAGGAAAGACCAAAAAAGATGAATATATAGTTGTATCGGCGCATTATGACCATTTAGGGAAAAGAGGTGATGAGATATTTAATGGTGCAGATGATAATGCGTCTGGAACAAGCACACTCTTAGAACTTGCCCGAACATGTCAAGGTGCAGTCCTTCAAGGAAATAGACCTGAGCGAAGTATTGTTTTTGTTTGGTTTTGTGGTGAAGAAAAAGGATTATTGGGTTCTGAATATTATTCTGAAAATCCAATATTCCCATTGGCATCTACCGTCGCTGATATAAATGTAGATATGATAGGTCGTGTAGATGAAAAGTACAAAGATAATCCAGACTATATATATGTCATAGGTTCAGATAGATTGAGCACGGATTTACATAAAATCAATGAAGCCGCAAACCAAAAATATACTCAACTCATACTGGATTATACCTACAATGACGAAAAAGATCCTAATAAATTTTATTACAGATCAGACCATTACAACTTTGCAAAAAAAGGTATTCCTTCAATCTTTTATTTTAGTGGGACACACGAAGATTATCACAGAACCACTGATGATATAGAAAAGATAAATTTTGACAAGATGGCTGGAATCGGCAGACTTATTTTCCATACTTTGTGGGAGCTTGCCAACAGACCTGATCGAATAGTAGTCGATGGTGTAGTAAAATAATTTAAGTTATAGATAAAAATTAAGAAAGGTTATTATCACAGTTTGGACAATAACCTTTCTTTGTTTATATCAAAATCAATTACTTTTTTGGTTATCCTCAAGGGCAGCCTGAGCCGCTGCAAGTCTAGCTATCGGCACTCTAAAAGGAGAGCAGCTCACATAATTCATTCCTATAAGGTGACAAAATTTAACACTCTCAGGATCTCCTCCGTGTTCTCCACAAATTCCGATTTTCATACCGGACCTTGTTTTTCGACCTCTTTCAATACCTAATTTTAATAATTCGCCTACACCTTGTTGGTCAATAGTGACAAACGGATCATCACGTAAGATCTTTTTGTCCAAATAAGCAGGAAGGAAGCCACCGATATCATCTCTACTGAATCCAAAACTCATTTGTGTGAGGTCATTTGTACCAAAGCTGAAAAACTCTGCTTCTAATGCCATATGATCTGCTTTCAAGGCTGCTCTTGGCGTCTCAATCATTGTACCATAAGCGTAATCAATCTTTTCTTTGCCAGTTTTTACCAATACTTCTCCATATACTCGCTCTACAATTTCTCGTTGGTGTTTCAACTCATTGACGGTACAAGTGACCGGAACCATGATTTCTGGAAAAACTTTTTTACCTTTATCTGTTAGTTCTGCAGCTGCCTCAAAAATGGCTCGGATTTGCATTTCGGTGATTTCAGGATAGCTGATACCCAATCTCACACCTCTATGACCTAACATTGGATTGTTTTCGTGTAAGCCTAAAACCCGTTTTTTTAATGTACTGACTTTAATACCTAATTCATGACTCAATTCGGTCATTTTCACCTTATCATGAGGTACAAATTCGTGAAGTGGTGGATCCAACAATCTGATAGTCACAGGGTATCCGTCCATCACATCCATGGTTTTCTTAATATCTGATTTGACATAAGTAAACAATTCATTTAGTGCTTTTCTTCTCTCTTCTTCACTATCACTGACAATCATTTTGCGCAATAGGAATAGAGGCTCTTCACTATTTTCACCATAAAACATGTGTTCAGTACGGAATAAACCTATTCCCTTGGCACCAAAATGAATGGCATGTAAAGCATCATCAGGAGTCTCGGCATTTGCTCTTACCTCCATTACTTTCACCTCATCCACGATTTTCATTAGGTCACTATAAGACTGATTTTCGTCAATATTCACAGAAACCAAAGGCATAGCACCTTCATAAACCAAGCCTGTTGTACCATTGAGACTTATCCAGTCGCCTTCGTGGAGGACTTTGCCAGATTTAGTTTTCAAAGTGCCATTTTCAGCGTTGATCTCGATGTCGTTGCATCCTACAATACAGCATTTTCCCCATCCACGGGCTACGAGTGCAGCATGAGATGTCATACCGCCTTTACTGGTAAGTATCGCTTTTGAAGCGTGCATACCATCCACATCTTCTGGTGAAGTTTCATCTCTTACAAGAATAACAGCGATCTTTTTCTCAGCCCAAGCAACTGCTTTTTCGGAATCAAAGACAATCCTACCTTTAGCGCCACCTGGTCCAGCCGGCAATCCTTTTGCTATAGGTGTGGTAGATTTTTCTGTTTCAGGATCTAGTCTAGGCAACAAGAGCTCTATTAATTGATTAGGCCCGATACGGCTGATCGCTGTCTCTTTAGAGATCAATCCTTCCTTGTACATATCCATCGCCATCTTTACTGCTGCTACACCATTTCTTTTTCCGACACGGCACTGCAACATGTATAATTTATCGCGTTCTATAGTAAACTCGATATCTTGCATGTCTTTGTAATGCAACTCAAGTTTTTTCTGATAGGAATTCAACTCTTCATACAATTTAGGCATGATATAACTCAAAGTAGCTAAATGTTCACTTTGACTGTTTTTTGAGAAATCATTGATAGGTCCAGGTGTACGAATTCCTGCTACAACATCTTCTCCTTGTGCATTGACGAGATATTCACCATAAAAATGTGGATCACCATTACCTGGATTTCGCGTAAAAGCAACACCAGTAGCACAATCATCTCCCATATTACCGAATACCATAGACTGAACATTCACTGCAGTGCCCCATTCATTAGGTATTTTTTCTATACGGCGATATTCCACCGCACGTTTTCCATTCCAACTGCCAAATACAGCTCCAATTCCGCCCCACAACTGGTCAAACGGATCTTCTGGAAATGGTTTGCCAAGATATTTATTGACAGTAATTTTAAAAATATTGACGATATCTTTTAAATCTTCTGCCGTCATATCCGTATCCTGAACATAACCCATCTTTTCTTTGGCTTCGTCCATCTTTTCTTCCAAAATACGCCTTATACCTTTGCCGTGTTTTGGTTCTATACCTGCTGCTTTTTCCATCACCACATCAGCATACATCATGATGAGTCGTCTGTATGCATCGTATGCAAAACGTTCATTTCCTGTTTGTGCTATCAATCCTTTAATCGTCTCGTCATTAAGTCCGATATTGAGCACTGTATCCATCATACCAGGCATCGACCTTCTGGCACCTGATCTGACGGAGAGAAGCAGTGGATTATCTTTATCACCGTAGGTACGACCTATAAGATGCTCTACTTTTTTGATCGCCTCGTTTGTTTCAGCTATTAATGATTCAGGGTATGATTTGCCATGATCATAATAGTATGTACACACTTCAGTGGTGATCGTAAATCCTGGAGGTACTGGAAGTAATAAATCAGGATGACCTGCCATTTCGGCAAGATTGGCGCCTTTACCACCCAAAAGATTTTTCATTGACTCATTACCATCGGCTACGCCACCACCGAAACTATATACGTATTTTACTTTTGTCATGATTATTTTTTTAACTTTAAAAGCTTATCAAAGTGTAATAACGACACAAAGTAAATGAGTAAATTTTATAGAAATCCTGACCTTAATTATCAAAAGATATGATAAAGATTATTATTTCTAGCATCCATAATGAAATCCTAGATTTATGGTAGAGACACACGGTTTATCTCATTAATAACTGACTTCTGAAATGCTAAAGCTAGGTTTTTTGAAACATCGCGATCTGATGGAAAAAGCTCCAAATACGTGTCATGGTTTGGGTTTTTGTCATTTGGAATTGCTTCCAATTCTCCAACTATCTGACATGCATAACCTTTGAAATTGTCATAAATGTTTATTGGTACATTATCCACCAGTTTGTTATTGTGGTTATTGTACACAGAGATGTTTCCATGCAATTCAGAATTTTTTTCACGAAAGATTTCCGTCATATCTGCCTTTAGGTTTTCGTACACTTCTTTTTCAACCCACACTACAACACTATCTTTGATTTCTTTGACCTTTTCTTTTCTTACCAAGACTTCTTTGGAATGAGAAGTAGTGTGTGCCCTTTCTGCCTCAGTACCTAGATTCATATTATCCAAAGTAATAACTATGCTGTAATCAAATCGCTTGTCTGATTTTTCTAAGGTGAAATCATTCCATAAATCATCCATAGAAGAAAGTGGCATTTCCCACAAAGCATCTTCTATTATATCACCGTGAAAATCAACAAGCCTATTATCAACTTCTATATTTATATATGTGATACCTAGGTTTAATGCTTTTTCACGCAATTGTTCAATATCAAGATATGACTTCTTAAATCTGAATATTTTTGACAATTCTTCGTAAGCACTTCTTGCATCCATTTTATTACCTGATCTTTCAGCACTGGCTATCAAAGTTTTTGCATTAGAATAATAATATGCACAAGTATTGTCTTCAGCATGGCTCAATTCGGCATTATAATTTTTGATATCAAACAAAGCCTTATAACCACTTTCGCTTACAAGTGGTAGTAAAAATTCAAGACGATCTTGCCTGTTTATCAATCTTTTATACTCTGCGTGTACTTTGCTCCAATTCTCAGGATTAGATGTCGCATTCAGTCGTTCTATTTCTTTGAGTGAAGCGCTATTGAGCTTATTATAAGCTTTTTCCAGTGCTTTGACATGCTCAGTTTTTTTGACTTTACTATCTGAAAGTTTGTCAATGGCATAATCAAAAGCCTTTTCATACTCTCCTTTGGCCATCATTTTTTCTACAGATTTACAGGAAGCCAAACTTAAAGTTAATACCGCAATGTAAAAAAATGTTCTCATGATATTGGTTTTTGATGTTCAGAAATATAATTCACTCTAATTATAAACCCAAACAAAATTGTAAAAGTAAGCATGAGATTCAAATTTTATATATTTTTTAACATGAGCTATTGAAAGATACGATTAAAGCCTTCAAAAACGACATCCTTGACAAACAATTTATTTCTTTGATGATTTAATATTTGCATTTAGCTAATTAAACTTTAATTTTGCGGCTAAAGACATTTTATATGAACTTACATGAATATCAAGGTAAAGAAATGCTAGCTTCATTTGGTGTAGCAATACAACGAGGTAAAGTGGCAAATACAGTCGAAGAAGCCGTGTCTGCTTATGAGCAGCTCAAAGCTGAAACAGGTACAGAATATTGTGTGGTAAAAGCTCAGATTCATGCTGGAGGAAGAGGTAAAGGCGGCGGCGTGAAGTTGGCCAAAAATATGGATGACCTCAAACAACATGCAAGCAATATCCTAGGTATGATGCTGAAAACGCCTCAAACACCTGGAGGCATGGATGGAGAAGGCAAGCTGGTAAGAAAGGTATTGATTGCTGAAGATTGTTATGTCGATTTCGATAAGTGTAAGGAATACTATGTTTCTATCTTGATGGATCGCGAAAAAAAGCGAAATGTGATCATCTATTCTACCGAAGGTGGTATGAATATAGAAGAAGTAGCAGAAAACACGCCACATCTGGTACATAAGGAGTACATAGATCCACATGTAGGATTGAGAGATTTTCAAAAAAGAAATATCGCCTTCAATTTGGGCCTTTCTGGCAATAGTTACAAAGAGTTTATTAAATTTATAGGCAATTTGTACAAAGCATTTATTGGATCTGATGCTTCACTTTTCGAAATTAACCCTTGTCTAAAGACAGCAGATGATCGTATCATAGCTGTAGATAGTAAAGTCTCTATAGATGATAATGCACTTTTCAGACATCCAGATTTGGAAGCGATGCGAGATCTCGATGAAGAAGATCCTACAGAAGTAGAAGCGAAAGGTTACGGACTAAACTATGTAAATCTAGATGGAAATGTAGGCTGTATGGTGAATGGTGCAGGACTTGCAATGGCCACAATGGATATTATCAAGTTGTCTGGTGGCTCACCTGCAAACTTCCTGGATGTAGGAGGCACAGCAGATGCAGCCAGAGTTGAACAAGCTTTTAGGTTGATACTAAGAGATAATAATGTAAAAGCAATTTTGATCAATATCTTCGGTGGAATAGTTCGATGCGATAGAGTAGCTCAAGGAGTAGTGGATGCTTATAAAAATATGGGAAATATCAATGTTCCTATCATCGTACGTCTGCAAGGAACCAATGCGGATATCGCAAAAGAACTGATAGATAATAGCGGACTCGAGGTATTGTCGGCAATCCAGTTGCAGGAAGCAGCGGATCTTGTTAAAAAAATGATTCAGAAATAGGTAAAAAATAAAAGATGGCTCTTTTTGTGAGCCATCTTTCTATTAACTAACAAATCACCTTTCGATTTAAATTAGAACGAGCGCGTTCTTGCAGCTTTTGGATTAAACTTATTTGAAACCTTTAAACTTGCTTCCTTTGCTCGTAATTGTCTGTTTTCGACCCATTGTCCACCTTGATTTGCCGAAATAGTTTTTGCCATTTCGATAACTGGTGTTGGGACGAATTTGCTGATAATGTGCATCATAAAACTGTAAATAAATATTATTAATTTAAATGATGACGCAAAAGTAAGGCAAAAAGTTACACCAATAACACTATTAACGCTAATTTAACAAAATATTATTTTACAGTCCAAGCAATTTAAAATTATTAACAAAATAATATTTTAATAAATATGCACAAAATAAAATATTAGATAAACTACAATATATTGTGTGACTCTATGAATTACCACTCATTGACCTTTTATTTTGCCGCAAGTGTGTACAAATAATAATTTTCCTTTTTATAATTGGTCTCATCAAAAGTCTGCCATAATTGAGCTGATGGAAACCTAAGTGCATCTATAGGCTTGGGTGACAAAAGTATGATTCCTCCTACTTGCTTGTATTTTGCAAATAATTTCAATTCGCCTTCTGTAGGCAAATAGATTTTGTCCACCCATTTAAAGTACGAAAATTCAGTGCCATCAGGCAATTCAAAAAATTTCCTACCAGCGTATCCCGATACTGGTGTAGCTTCAAATTTGTTGAGTGCCACAACAGGTACTTTGACCGGAACTTTATCACGAATAAATAATCCAGCCTTTTCAGCATTGGTAAACGGGATTTTTATCTCTTCAAACACTGCTCTACTACAATGCACGATATTGAATAAGCAAAAGACTAAAAGTATTGCAGTCTCCGCTTTTTCTTTGACCAAATCTATTCCGCGCAACTCAAGTAAGGCTATAAGAAAGACAAATCCCATGCCCCATTGACGGATTCCACCCAAATATAGCACTATACTGAAGGCGAGCATGCTAACTAAAAACATACCACCACTCAAAAGAAGTGTCTTGAAATTCCTGAATAAAAACCACAATCCGCCTAGACAAATAAAAGACAAAACCAAGCCCAAGAAAGTCCACCCATAAGTGAAAGTATCATTGGTCGAACCGATGAGATAGGTATTGCTAAGATTGCCTTGGATGGCGGACAAGACTTGATCAGCAAAGCTCATTGCTTTATTGCTGGTGCGCGAGACGTGTCCTGATGTACGAGGAAATACAGAAATGACAAAAATTATTAAGCCAATGAAAATTCCAAGAAATTCACGGGATTTAAGGTTGTTAACTTCAAACTTCTCTTTTGAAAATAAAAACAAAGCTAACGACATAGCCATCAATACGCCGTAAACCTCAGTTTGACAAAGTAGAAACAATAATAATCCAACCTGTGATTTTGAGTAATTCTCGGTTTTGAGCAAATTGACGATCCAAAACACCAATAAAATAACCAGAAAATAGCCTCTGTTGACAATACCGTATTCAAAAAATACAAAATACGACATTGCAAAAAGTATCTTTAATAATATAGGCAATCTAAATCGAACAAACAAAAAATATAATCCACCAGCGACCGTCAATAAATGAGCTCCAGTTATTAAAGCGACATCATTGGTCGAAGTAGAAAAAATCGTAAATATTTTTAAATACAAGTACCATAAAGATGGATGTCCTTCATAATATAAAAATGAAAGTAATTCTTTGATGCTCATATCTTTAGCAACAAACCAAGCTTGCCATTCATCTTTCCACAATTCGTGATGTGCTATCTTGAAGTAGCCAATTATGCATACAAACAAAAGCCACAAGATGTACGGTAATATATGGTTAAAGCGGTCTTTTTTCATTTATTTTTGGCTTTGGTGCTCAATTATTTTTAACTCAATAGCTTTGATGCCCTCAAGGATTTCAGACCTAGAAAATTGTTCAATAATCAGGCTATATTTACCGATGGATTTATAAAAAGCACCCGAAAGAATGTCTATAGTCAGAGAACATTGATCGCCAGAACAGTTTCCGATCCATTCACCATCTGGGTTTGTCAACTGAAGAGAAACGGGATTCGTGATTTTTTTACCATCAGGAAATACCGTTGAAGCATTGATATATAAATTTTCGTACTTGAAGTCTTTATTGTGATCAACTCTTAACTGTAAGTCGTAGGATTTTAATGTATCTTCGATTTCATAAGTAAATGTATTGGGTGAAGCATACGTCCACTTGTCGGCAATTTCCTGTTTATCCGAGAAGATCACTTTAGGTCCGCAACACATCATAAATAGTAAAGTGACAAAAATTAAGGTCAGGTATTTCAAAACATCATTATTTTAGGCAAAATTAAGCGTAATTTTCAAACCTGTATAATAATTCCCTTTTTGTCCATGGATAACTGTTGAATTTTATTGTAAACAGTTCAGGTTCTAAGTATTATTTGAAGAGATGATAAATATTAAAAATCACCTAAAAATTTCTATTAGTCGTAAAAAACGTGGTCTATTTCTAATATTTGGTATCAAACTATTCAAAACAATGTAACTTTATGCTTTACTTTTGAATGCTGTGAATTGTCAGAATGAATCAGATTGAAAATTTTAGATTAGCCATCATCTCTATCAGGGCAAATCTTTTAAGGTCTTTGCTGACCTTAATGATTATAGCTGTAGGTATTACGTGTTTGGTCGGTATCCTGACGGCTATTGACAGTATTTTATTTTCGATGAGTGATAATTTCAATAAGTTGGGCGCCAACTCATTTAGCGTGAGACCGCTATCAGAAACACTAAAGAGTAATGATCGTGGACGAAACCGCAAAGAAGCGGATCCAATCGTTTTTGACCAAGCGATGTCATTTAAAGAAAATTACCATTATGGAGCATCAAGAGTTTCCATCGAGTCCTTTTGTACGGGTGACGCTACCATAAAGCATGGTGATAAAAAGACAAATCCAACGGTCAGAGTGGTAGGAATCGACGAAAACTATATGAATACTTCGGCTTATGAAATCATTGCAGGAAGAAATTTTACTAATAATGAAATAATGGCTACTGCCAATAAAGTAATTATTGGAAGCGAGATTGTACAGTCACTCTTCCAAGACAAACCAGAAAAAGCTATAGGAAAAGATCTGTACATCAATAGCGACAAATATATGATTGTAGGTGCGCTAAAAAGCAAAGGTTCAAATTCTGGCGGATCTAATGACCGACGCGTTTTCATACCATTGTACAACTCAAAAGTACAATACGGATATGCGGACAAATCCTACAATGTCACTGTAGCCGTAGCTCAACCCAATGAAATGGAGGATGCTATCAATCATGCCATCAGTATAATGAGAAATGTACGCAAGCTAAAAGTATCTGAAGAAAATGATTTTGAATTGCGAAAATCCGACGGAATACTCAACCAACTCAAAGAAATGACCTCTACACTTAGATGGAGTACGGTAGTCATTGCGATGTTGACTCTTCTTGGCGCTTCAATCGGGCTTATGAATATTATGCTTGTATCAGTCACCGAACGAACCAAGGAAATTGGCGTGAGAAAGGCACTTGGCGCTACCAGAAAAAATGTGTTACTTCAGTTCTTAATAGAGGCAATTGTGATTTGTCTTTTAGGAGGAATTGTAGGCATTGTATTGGGAATTTTGATGGGATTTGGTGTATCAGTCATGGTCGATGGTCGGTTTTTTATACCATGGAATTGGATGTTGCTTGGATTTTCGGTTTGTATAATAGTAGGTCTAGTATCTGGACTTTATCCGGCATTAAAAGCATCAAAACTCGATCCAATAGAGGCTTTGCGCTACGAATAGAAAACCAAATATAAAGAAATTTCATCCAAATAGCCTCCAAAACTTAATGTCTTCCTATAATAAGTAAATCAAAATTATTTATTGATTTAGCATTCTTACTGTGATCTAATCGAATGATAATTCTGCAATAATTTTAGTTTCGATATAAAATACGCATTGCTTGTTATACCAAGGACATCAGGTCTCAGTGGTATTACAATAAAATTAACACAAACTCCGATGGAATGAAAAAAAAATAATACTTTTAGCTCCAAAATAAATAAAACGATATGAGTTCAGCAACAGCAAAAACGTCTCACCCTAAAGGTTTGTGGGTTCTTTTCGGGACAGAAATGTGGGAGAGATTTAACTTTTATGGTATGCGTACCTTGCTTACCTTATTTATAGTACATGCCTTGATGATGAGTGAGGAAGATTCATCTATTATTTATGGTGGATTTTTGGGATTATGCTACTTGACTCCTATGTTGGGAGGATTTATTTCTGATAGATTTTTAGGTAATAGAAATTGTATCATGATCGGAGGTCTATTAATGGCCCTAGGTCAATTTTTATTATTCACCAGTGCAAGCACATTTAGCACAAATTTGGATTTAGCAAAAACGCTCCTTTATTTGGCTTTAGGAGTATTGATTTTTGGAAATGGTTTTTTCAAGCCAAATATTTCCAGTATGGTTACGAATTTGTATCCAAAAGAAGAAAAAAATAAACTCGATACAGCATTCACTATCTTTTACATGGGTATAAATGTTGGAGCCTTCTTGGGCCAATTTATTTGTCCTGCATTAGGTGATGTAGTAGGCGATGATGGCACTAGAAATGTATTTGCTTTCAAATGGGGATTTTTGGCTGCAGGTATTGCCATGTTGATAGGTACATTTACCTTTTATTTGTTGAAAGATAAGTATGTCGTTACACCTGAGGGAAGACCATTGGGTGGATTACCAAAAAACAATATAGCTTCTGATTATGAGGAAGGAGAATCTCAAAAAGCTGTATTCTCCAATCAATCTCTTTTATTGGCTGTGATAGGCTTCATAGGTTTGGCATTTTTATTCTACTATGTAATAGGTCAAAACGTAGTTTATTCGGCTATTTACGCAAGTGGTTTGACTTTGGCTGGATTGATTCTTACCGACTCATCATTATCCAAAATAGAAATGGATAGGATCTTGGTGATTTATGTAGTGTCATTTTTTGTCATCTTTTTTTGGGCAGCATTTGAACAAGCAGGATCTTCATTAACATTTATTGCCAATAATCAGACAGACAGAAATTTCTTAGGATGGAATATGCCTCCGTCTATGGTACAAATATTTAATGGTATTTTTGTGGTAATGCTCGCTATACCATTTAGTATGTTGTGGGATAAATTGCGTGCTGAAGGTAAAGAACCTATTTCTCCGGTAAAACAAGCTATTGGTTTAGCAACGATAGCATTGGCATATTTTATTATTGCCAATAATGTGAAAGATCTAGGAACAACTGGTTTATTAGGTATCAAATGGTTGATCTTATTATATCTTTTACAAACTATCGGCGAGTTATGTTTATCACCAATAGGCTTATCATTGGTTGGAAAATTAGCGCCTAAGCGATTTACATCATTGCTCTATGGTGTATTTTTCTTGTCCAATGCCTCAGGATATGCACTTGCGGGAACATTAGGATCTATCCTTCCAGCTACAGGTGACAAGTTCAAGGCAGCTAACGAGATGGGCATCGACTTACAAGCGGTATTGGATAAAAAAATCACTCCTACACCAGAGCAATTACAGATGTTGGCCGATAAAAACATTATGGACCATTATCCAGTATTTGCAGGCTTTCAGATTACAAATTTGTATGAATTTTTTATGGTTTTCGTGATTCTGTGCGGAGTGGCAGCAGTATTGCTTTTTTCATTGACACCGAAACTTAAAAAAATGATGCATGGCGTTAATTAAAAATATTTAACATAATAAAATAAGGAAGGACAGGTATCGTCATAGATCTTGTCCTTTTTGATTTTAAAAAAATTTAAAACACTAAATCATGACAACTTTGGACCAAATACAAAATTTTGAAGGAAAGTATCCAAAACAGATTTGGCCATTATTCTTCTCCGAAATGTGGGAAAGATTTTGTTTTTATGGAATGCGTGGAATGCTGGTGTACTTTATGGTGACTGAGCTAATGCTAAATGAATCAAAAGCTAATTTGCAATACGGCGCTACGCAGGCATTTGTTTATGCTTTTACCTTTATAGGTGGACTATTTGCAGATAAAATCTTGGGATATAGGAAGTCATTATTTTGGGGCGGCATTCTTATGATTATAGGAAGTATGATATTGGCATACGACCCAAAAGCATTTTTCTTTTTTGGTATCAGTTTTACCATAATAGGTACGGGATTTTTCAAGCCCAATATATCTACGATGGTAGGACAATTGTACAAGGAAGGCGATGTACGGCGTGATGCAGGATTTTCTTTATTCTATGCAGGTATCAATATAGGTGCGTTACTAGGCGGATATCTTTGTATCGCAGTAGGCAAAGGCGAGATGTTTAGCAGCTTTATTCCCGAAAATTTACGATGGAACGTGGCATTTGGTTTTGCGGCAGTAGTGATGGTTATTAGTTTGCTTACCTTCATTAGGACTCAAAAGCAAATCGGAAATATCGGATTATCACCACTTGCATCAATGGACGCCAATAAAAGGAAAATGTGGGAATGGGGCACATATATTATATCGTTGATATTGTTGCCTGTAATCATGACGATGGTATCCAAAACTGAATATACTAACTATTTTATGTACACTATTGGTCCAGCCACATTGATATATTTAGGGTATGAAATGATGAAAATGAATGATTCTGATCGCAAAAAGATGATCGCAGGATTAGTTTTTATTTTCTTTAGTATCATTTTTTGGGCATTTTTTGAGCAAAGTGGTGGCTCACTAAGTTTGTTTGCAGCCTATAATCTTGACAATACAGTGCTTGGATTGACCTTAGATCCGAATGGTGTAAATAACTCTGCTAATTCACTTTTTGTAATTATGTTTGCGGCTCTCGTGGGCATTGTTTGGATATGGCTTGCCAAGAGAAATCTGGAACCAAACACGTTGATAAAATTCGGTCTGGCATTTCTGTTTTTGGCAGGTGGATTTTATATATTTTATACAACAAGGTTTTTTGCAGATGCCAATGGCGTTACTTCGCTCGATTTGTTTACCTTTGGGTGGCTGGTGATTACCTTTGGAGAATTATGTCTTTCGCCGATAGGTATGTCGATCATGACAAAACTGGCACCACAGAGATTGCAAGCTATAATGATGGGAATGTGGTTTTTGGCGAGTGCATATGGTCAGTATTTTGCAGGAATCCTCGGGGCAAATATCTCCGATGCTGCTGAAAATGCCGACAATCTTACCAAATTGAACACCTACGCAGATGGATATTACCAACTTGCGGTGTATGCTTTGATCGCAGGTGTCGTACTAATTGTCATCTCGCCATTCGTAAAAAAATTGATGCAAGAAGTCAAATAAGACATCATACAAAATAAAGAAATAAAAACATTTTTTAAAATATATAGACATGTCAGATCAATCATCAAATCAGGAGTTTTTCAAATCTAATGTTATAGGTCATCCGGCAGGTTTGTTTGTCCTGTTTTTCACTGAAATGTGGGAGCGATTTTCATTTTATGGAATGCGTTCGTTGTTAGTCCTATTTTTTATGGCTCCTTTAGTAAAAGGTGGCTGGGAATGGGAGCAATCTACTGCTTCTTCATTGTTCGGTACTTATGTGGGATTAGTGTATCTTTCTACCATGCTCGGCGGATACTTTGCGGACAAGGTCATAGGTTTTCGATGGGCCGTAGTCTTGGGTGCGTCTTTGATGACATTAGGCCATTTTTCAATGTCTTTTGAAACCCAATTTTCCATTTATTTAGGCCTGATTTTATTAGTATTTGGTAATGGATTTTTCAAACCCAATATGACATCTATGATCTCTGAATTATATAAATACAAACCCGAGAAAAAAGATGGTGCATATACCATTTTTTATATGGGTGTCAATGCAGGTGCCTTTTTTGGAATTTTGTTATGCGGATACTTAGGCGAAAAAGTTGGTTGGGGATATGGATTTGGATTGGCTGGAATTTTTATGTTTTTTGGTACACTTCAGTTTTGGCTTGCACAAAATATCTTTGGAGAAACCGGACTAAAACCGGTACAGAAGAAAATAGATGAAGCTGCCCTCAATGATGGTGACAAAAGAAATCCGTTTCAGACGTGGCAATTGGTCATCATCGGAATATGTGTTACATTAGCTATGGCTTGGCTTATCAACTCGCCTATGACTAAGATATCCAAAGGCGCACTTAATATTTTTAATTTTGAGTTAATGGGCTATTCCGGTAATACGGTTGCCATACTCACAGGTTTAGTGCTGTTTTTATTTCTATTGGTGTATAGGCTGATGCAATATTCGAAAATTACGAGAGAAAAGCTGATGGCTGTCACTTTTTTTGCATTCATTACCATCTTCTTCTGGGCTATATTTGAGCAATCTCCGAATAGTTTGACTGTTTTTGCCGAAAAATATACCGATAGGGTATTGACAGGTAATGCCAGTTTGATTTTTTTAATTATAAACTCAATGATGACCGTGGTTCCATTACTTATAATCAACTGGGTCATGTTTAAGTTATTTAAGGAGACATTTAAGAAATATGCGGTTGCCAATATTATCTTGAGTTTTAGTTTTGTCATCATTTGGATTATTGCATTATGGATGTTGGCGAAAGATTATTATACTGCTGGTTACCTAAGTTTATCAAATGGTGTATTGGATGCTTTAAAAATTGATAAAGTCACGACGCCATTGACAGAAGTACCTGCCACGTGGTTTTCTACGTTAAATTCCCTGTTTATAATTTCTCTTGCACCGTTATTTTCTAAGGTATGGGAAAGTAAATACAACCCGAATGCAAACTTCAAATATGCATTAGGAATGATTTTTTTAAGTTTGGGTATGGTTGCCGTTGCTTTTGGGTCTAATGGTATAGCACCTGGAGCCACGACAGCTTCTGTTAGTATGATTTGGCTGATTCTGGTTTATCTTTTCCACACCATGGGAGAACTGTGCATTTCGCCAGTAGGCCTATCATATGTGAGCAAGCTTGTGCCTAGCCGTATGATTGCGTTTATGTTTGGAGTTTGGTATCTTGCAGTGGCTATCGGTATGAAAGGTGCTGGTATTTTTGGTGAAAATGTCCAAGCAATCGCCGAGGAAAAAGGAATAAGTTATTTCTTTTGGATGCTTGCTGGCGTATCATTTGCATTGGCCATCTTTGCAGTTGTTTTCAGACCAATTGTAAAAAAATTGATGCATGACGTCAAGTAAATAGTTAGCATTTTTGCTATTAATTAATAAAAAGGGAAATGGATCTATTTAAAAAATATAAGGGTTTTACTATTTTTTATGGATTGGTAATCATTGCGAACCTGTTGTTTTTTACTATACTAACAGAATACAGAATGGTAGCCAAACCGCTGATAATGGGTAGTTTGATCGGATTTTATATTGGTACCGTTACCAAACAATCTCCAAGTTTTATTTTGGCAATGATTTTTGCTTTACTGGGCGATATTTTTTTGATGATCGATGGCGATGACTTTTTTCTGTTAGGACTTGGAAGCTTTTTAATCATGCAAATAGGTTACGCATTTAATTTTTATCAAGATCGTCAACACAATTCGCAGAAAGTGACAACTATTACTACTGTGATCCTTCTCGTCGCCACTAGTATAATTGGCTGGTTATGGCAGGATCTTGGCAGTTTGAGAATTCCAGTCATCATATATACATTGGCTATTTGCACCATGGTGATTACAGCGATCAATAGAAAACCAGATATTTCATGGCATAAACAAGTGATCATCGGAGTTATACTTTTTTTACTTTCGGATAGTCTTATCGCATTGACAAAATTTGGAAATTTCAATGAAAATATATTTAAATACCTAATCATGGCAACTTATATGATAGGTCAGTACCTAATCGTAAGAGGCGTCATAGAACAAAAATCTACATAAAAGTGAAAATTGAATCTTTAAATGATATCCAAGCGGATGTCATCAAACTTATAAATCAAACTAATCAATCCGTTTTTCTTACGGGAAAAGCAGGAACTGGAAAAACGACGCTTTTAAAAAAAATCATAAATACAACCCATAAAAATACCATCGTCGTTGCACCCACAGGTATCGCAGCCTTGAATGCTGGTGGCGTTACCATTCATTCGATGTTTCAGTTGGCACCATCTGGATATGTACCCGATCCTGCGTTTTCTCCTGATCCTTCATCTTCGATTAGATTAGAATCTATTTCATCATTGGGTCGTACATTCAAGATCAGTGGTGCTCGACAAGCTGTCCTGAAGGCGATGGATTTATTGGTCATAGACGAAGTAAGTATGTTGAGGGCTGACTTGTTGGATGCTATGGATTTTGTGATGCGTCGCGTACGCCGTAGAGAGCAGCCTTTTGGAGGTGTACAAGTATTATTTATAGGCGATCTCTTGCAACTTCCACCGGTGGTAAAACCTGAAGAATGGCAAGTCTTGCAAAATTATTATAAAGGAATTTTCTTTTTTCATGCCAATGTAATTCAAAAGTTAGTACCTCTATATGTGGAGCTAAAAAAGATATACCGGCAAGTGGATGACCGATTCATAAGTGTACTTAACAATCTGCGTAACAACATCGCAGTAGAGGAAGATATTTCTATTCTCAGCAAATATGTAAAACCAGATTTTGACCTTAGAAAACACCAAGGATACATATATCTAACCACGCACAATCGCAAAGCAGACGAAATCAATCTCAGGTCTCTCAATAATCTTACTGAAAAACCATATAGTTATAAAGCCGAAATTGAAGGAGAATTTCCAGATAAAATATTTCCTATTGAAGAAGTTTTGACACTCAAAGTCGGAGCTCAGATCATGTTTACCAAAAACGACATTACTCCACAAAAACTATTTTATAATGGGAAAATGGGCGTAATAAAATCACTTTCAAAGGAAGAAATTATCGTTCATTTTCCAGATGAAAACACCGAAATTCAGGTAGAAAAATACGAGTGGTCTAATGTCAAATATAAAATAGACGACAATACCAAAGATATAGAAGAAGAAGTGATTGGAACGTTTGTTCAGTATCCGATCAAATTGGCTTGGGCTATCACCATTCACAAAAGTCAAGGCCTCACATTCGAAAAAGCAGTGCTTGATGTGACCGATGTATTCCAACCAGGGCAAGCATATGTAGCGCTGTCGAGACTTAAGAGCTTGGATGGCCTTGTTCTAGTCGAGCCTATAAAAATGAAAGGAATACAAAATGCGCGTGATGTCATCTCGTTTGCCGAAAATGAAGCAGACGAAGAAAAACTAAAACAAACACTGACTGACGAAACCAAAAAATTTATTGCATCGTATCTGAAACAAGCTTTTGATTTTTCTCCTCTTATATATCAATGGCGAAAACATGGGTCTTCATACGATATCAATGCTGCGCTATCTGAAAAAACAAAACATGCTAGTTGGGCAAAAGAGCAAGTACAAAACATCGAACAAATAGCAACCGTTGCTAAAAAGTTTCTAATGTGGCTCGATGCGTCATTTGCAGAAAATCCAATTGACTATGATCGGATTTATGCGAAAATTATCGGTGCTCGCGATCACTTCTTTCCTGTTCTTGATACAGTCCTTGATCAGGTATTGACCAAAATGGAAGCGCTAAAACGTGTGAAACGCGTGAAAGAATACTATACCGAACTGATGGAACTGGAAGAAATCACATTAAAAGCCATCATAGATATCACCAGATCTAATTTATTATTAAAAACATATATTGAAGGAGGAGAAATAAATAAGGCAAGCCTTACAAATGATTTTATCAAAAACTATCGCTTAGATAAGGTTACTTCAATTAAAGCCGAATATATAAGTCAAAAATGGGAATTGGTTGAAGAAGATATGGTCGATTATGATAAATTGTCAACTAGATATAAAAAGCCAAAAACGGTTCAGAAGGATAAAAAATCTACCTACGAAATCACATTTGAATTATGGAATGAAAAAAAATCTTTATCCGACATCGCTCGAGAAAGAAAACTCTCTGCAACAACGATCGAATCACACATGGCTAGGCTCATCGAAGAAGATAGACTGTCTGTTCACGACATCTTAGAAGATGAAAAGATCAGGATGCTTGACTTGCTTTTTGAAGGATATCAAGGTGGATCACTCACTGAAATGAAAGAAAAATCAGGTGATGCTTTTACTTTTGGCGAATTGAAGATATATCGCGCAAGTTTAAAAAATAATGAAACATCATAGCTCAAAACGATAGAAAATATGTAATGAATATTATTCGAATCGTCAATTAATTTCACCATATTTGCAGTCCTAATCAATAAAAAATATGGCCACATTTCCTAGCGATATTGAGATCGCACAGCAAGCAAAAATTCAACACATCAAACATATAGCTGCAAAACTAGATATTGATGAAGACGAGTTGGAATATTATGGAAAATATAAAGCAAAATTGCCCTTAAACCTACAAAAAAAGGATCCCAAAGGTAAACTAATATTGGTAACTGCGCTGTCTCCAACCAAATACGGCGAAGGCAAAACTACCATGACTATTGGACTTTCTGATGGTCTAAATTACAATGGCCATAAATCCATTGCTGTGTTACGAGAGCCATCATTAGGTCCTGTGTTTGGAGTCAAAGGTGGCGCTGCAGGTGGCGGATATTCCCAGGTCATTCCTATGGAAGATATCAATCTGCATTTTACAGGAGACTTTTCGGCGATAGAGAAAGCAAATAATCTACTGTCTGCACTAATAGACAACAACATTCAAAACAAACAATATAGTCTGAATATCGACCCACGTACGGTAGCTTGGAAACGGGTCATGGATATGAATGATCGATCATTAAGACAAATTATCATCGGCATCGGTGGTAAGGCAAATGGTATCATGCGCGAAGATGGATTCAATATCACTCCTGCTTCTGAAGTCATGGCTATCTTGTGCCTTTCTAATGACCTCGAAGACCTGAAACATCGACTTGGCAATATTTACATAGGACAAACTTATGACGGGAAACCAGTATTTGCCCGTGATCTGAAAGCGGTCGGTGCGATGACTGTTTTATTAAAGGATGCTATAAAACCTAACTTGGTACAATCGCTCGAAGGCAATCCTGCGATCTTGCATGGTGGCCCATTTGCGAGTATTGCGCAAGGAACCAATACGGTAATTGCCACTCGTACAGGCTTGAGTTTGGGCGATTTTGTGGTCACAGAAGCTGGTTTTGGTGCCGATCTTGGTGCTGAAAAATTTCTTCATATCAAATGTGTATCATCGGGCTTGAGACCTGATGCAGCTGTTGTTGTTGCCACGGTGAGAGCGCTCAAACATCATGGCCGCGTAGATAAAGATAATCTTACAGCAGCAAATCCAGATGCAGTATGTAAGGGATTTTGCAATCTTGAAAAACATATAGAAAACGTCCAAAAACTCGGTATTAATCCCGTTGTAGCCATAAATGCTTTCCCAACCGATACGGAAGAAGAGTATGAAATAGTTAAAAAACTTTGTGCTGAAAAAGGCGTCAAAGCTGTGGTAAGTACTGCATTTGCTCATGGTGGAAAAGGATCTTCTGAATTAGCCAAAGCTGTCGTCGAAAGTATAGAAAGTGGTAAAAACAACTTCCAACCATTGTACAAACTGGCTGATAGTATCGAGCACAAAATCAAAACCATCGCGACAGAAATTTATGGAGCTGATGGTGTGGAATTTTCATCGAAAGCAAAGTCTCAATTGTCTCAAATTACCAAATTGGGATTTAATGAATTTCCTGTATGTATGGTAAAAACACCAGCTAGTTTTTCTGATGATGAGAAAAAAATAGGTCGCCCTACAGGATTTAAAATTACAGTACGGGAATTTGAATACTCAGCAGGAGCAGGATTTGTGATACCTTTACTTGGTGATGTCATGCGCATGCCTGGTCTGCCAGCCATTCCTAGCGCTGAACACATAGACATCGACGAAAATGGTAAAGTGACTGGTTTGTTTTGATGTCTCTTCATTAAATAAAAACGTCGATTTTTTAACCAAAAAATTACTATAATGCATTACAAGGCGATAGCATATCATGAAGGTTGGGAAGACGGAAGGATTTCCGGTAAAATCAGCCTCACAGGCACGACTCTGACATTTACATCGTCTGGGCAGACTATTTCATTGTACAAAAATGAATTGGAACTGGATTTTGGAGGTACTGCGAATAGACAGATTTTTATCAAATCTAAGGATAATAAGTATGCATTTTCTACTGCAGATAAGTCTATTTTGGCACATCCATTTTTTGAAAATAATCAAGGTCTCCAAGCGCAAAAGAGAAAAGCGGTATCAAGTTTCAGAAAGACAAAAATATTTCTCGCAGCAGGATTCCTTTTATTTGGTATTTTCATTGGTATGATAATTTATAATCGGAGCACAATAGTGAGACAAATGGCTGAAAAAGTACCTTATAGTCTCGAAAAAACCATTGGGAAATCATATCTTACACAACTTACACTCACAGGAGATATCGATTCTTCTTCTCAAGCCTTGACCATCCTACGCGAAAAAGTAGCGTTGATCACCAATAATATAGATTCTTCTTATGGATTTCGGGTGTACATAAGTAATGATACCACTATAAACGCTTTTGCTTTACCTGGTGGTATTATGGTGTTCAATGTCGGACTATTGCAAAAAGCAGAATCATGGGAAGAAGTACTTGGTGTTGCAGCGCATGAAGTAGCTCACGTCACCGAAAAACATCATGCCAGAGGTATTTTTTCCAGATATGGCATATGGACTTTGATAAGTATTGCAATTGGTGATGGCAGTGTTTTGACGGACGTTATTACGGGCTTTGGTGCCAATATGGAAGGACTTAAGTATTCCAGATTATATGAGACAGAGTCAGATACGAAAGGATTTGAATATTTGCAAATGGCAAAAATTGATCCTTCTGGTTTGCGAATATTTTTTGAAAAATTGTCAGAAGAACACAAAGATGATGCAACTTCTGTCATTCCACAGTTTTTGAGCACGCATCCTAGCAATGAAAACAGGATCGAAAACATCAAAACGATGGAAGACAAAGCGCCAAAAACAGAATATATAATTTTGTCGGATTACATTTTATTCAGAAATTTATTAATAGATAAAAATTCTGAATGTTAGATCTTGCTTATAGATAATTATTCCTACATTTGTATTAATAAAGAAAACAAACATATAAAATAACTTTCACATGAATATAGAAATCAAGGGTAATCCGGCTTTCGCTTATGCAGTGATAGATCTGGAGCCAAATGAATATCTCGTTTCTGAGTCTGGTGCGATGGCTACGATGTCATCAGCTATAGATTTGGTTGCTAAATTGAATGGTGGATTTATCAAGGGATTAACACGCAAATTTTTTGGTGGTGAATCGCTTTTCATCAATCATTTTATCAATAAAACATCCAATCAGCAACGCATGACATTGACTCAGCCTACACCAGGATCTTTGGTGTGTTATGAGCTGAATGGAGAGACAATCAATCTCCAGCCCACAGCTTTTGTAGCTTGTGAGCCTGGTGTAAATATCTCTACAAAATTTGCTGGATTTGTTTCATTTATTTCAGGTGAAGGACTTTTTAAGATATCGGTAACAGGAAAAGGCAAAGTGCTTTTTGGTGCATTTGGTGGCATTATGGAAAGACAAGTGAAAGGTGAAATGATCGTGGATACCGGACATTTGGTGGCGTATGATCCGCAATTGAACCTGAAAATTCAGATGTCAGGTGGATTTATATCATCAATAACAAGTGGTGAAGGACTTGTCACTCGTGTGGAAGGAGACGGCCGTGTGTGGCTTCAAACCAGAAATCTGCAAGGATTTGCCTCTTGGATAAATCGATTTTTTTAATTTTTTTACTACAAAACACTAAACCAAAATGGACATTTCTTTAGAATATAATCCCGGATCTACAGCCGCAAAGATACGCCTTGATGAAAATGAAACCATCACAGCAGAAGGCGGAGCAATGATCGCCATGAGCTCAAACGTAGACATATATACAACTACAAAGAGCAAAAAAGGTGGAGGTGGACTGATGTCTGGGGTAAAAAGAATCTTTGCACAAGAAAGTATATTTTTCAATCATTTTACAGCAAAACAAGGCTCAGGAACTATTTATCTTGGTACTAGCCTTCCGGGCGATATGGAAATCCTCGACCTTACTGGAAATAAGATATATGTTCAAGGCGGTAGTTATGTGGCATCATCTGAAGACGTTCACCTAGAGACCGTGTGGCAAGGAGCCAAAAATCTGCTTTCAGGTGAGAGTTTGTTTTGGGTAGAACTTAGTGGTCAAGGCAAAGCAATCATCAATGCATTCGGTGTGATATATAGTATTGATGTAGATGGTGAATACATTATAGACACTGGACATATTGTAGCGTATGAGGAAGGCTTAAATTTCACTTTGAGCAAAGCTGGAGAAAGTTGGTTATCATCCATACTCGGTGGTGAAGGTATTGTTTGCAAATTTAAAGGTAAAGGACGCATTTGGTGTCAATCTCATTCATCCACAAGTTTCGGCCAGCAAATCGCACCACATCTAAAGGCCATAAAAAGTTAAATATACTATTCAAAATCACTTAAGTAAAATTTAAATGGAACATACCTCATTACAATATACCATAGAAGGCGCACCAGATTATGCATTCATTGATGTCAAGTTGCCTCAGGATACCATTATCAAGGTGGAAGCTTCGTCCATGGCGACAATGGATACAAACATAGAGATGAAAACGAAGTTTAAAGGCGGATTATCGCGGTTTTTAACGGGAGAATCTATCTTTATAAATGAATTCAAAACAAAAAATGGATCTGGAAGAATTGGTATCGCACCATCGATGCCAGGAGACATAAAGCATGTTTATTTAGACGGAAACCAAGCAATATTTTTGCAAAATTCTGGCTTTTTGGCATCGTCAACCGATGTCGTGGTTGAGTCAAAATTTCAAGGCCTTATGAAAGGTTTCTTCTCTGGTGAAGGACTATTTTTGATAAAATGTAGTGGACGTGGTGACTTGTTTTTCAATAGTTATGGTGCTATTATAGAACTTGATGTTAATGATGGATACGTGGTAGATACCGGTAATATTGTCGGATTTACAGAAGGCTTGGAATATGAAATAACGACCATCGGCGGATATCGATCATTATTTCTCTCAGGAGAAGGACTTGTAGCTAAATTCAGAGGCTCAGGCAAAATTTGGATTCAAACAAAAAAAGTCAGACCATTAGTTTATTGGGCTAACCCATTCAGACCACAAAAAGGATAAGAGCAGCAGCAACAAGCATTAACATTTTTCATAGCAATAAAAATTTAGAAAGGTCGTTTTCATACTAATCTAAAAACAATTGCAATGAAATACATAATGTCTCTTATTTTTTGTTTCTATATGGTTACAAATGCGCACTCGCAATTTCAATTACATGGAGGAGCAGGCTTGAATCTATCAAATATCAATGTAGACGATATTCCTGAAGGATTTACTTGGATAAAAACAGAAGCAGCTACCAATTATTTTTTATCGGTAAGACCTGAATTCAAACTCTCAGATAGATGGTCCGTAGGTATTGATGTCCAATTTTCACGTAAAGGGTATTTCCAAAACGATTCTAATAATAATGAATCTAGCGATCTAAGGATACAATATTTCGACCTTTTGCCACAAGTTCAGTATAAAATCGCAAATCCTATATCTGTATATGCTGGATTGGGACTTGGGTTTCGATTGTCAGAGTCATTCAAGGTAGAGGATGCTTGGCAGAAGGCAGAAATTGAAATATCCACTCCGACGGATGCTTCATATCTTGTGGGTTTGCGCGTTTTTCCAATGAATAAATTGTCTGTACACCTACAATTTGCTGGTAGTTTGGTCGATTTTTATAATTTGGAACTTACAAACCAATTTGGAGAATCACTTGATTTACGAACTAGACTCCAAAATTTTCAGTTTGGTGTAGCCTATAGAATATTGTGATTTTATTTCACAATTCTTTATTTCGCTTATTTTACAAAGATGATATCATTGATTTTATCACCTTGTTGTATTTTATGCACCACATCCATACCTTCTACTACTTTTCCAAATATGGTATAGTTGCCATCTAAATGTGGCGTGGCTGAATGTGTTATAAACCATTGGGTACTTTCTGTATGATTGCCGGCTGAAGCCATACCGATGTATCCTTCACCATCATAATATATTTGGGGCAATTCGGATCGGATAGAGTAATCGGCTGAGCCATACCCATCACCACGAGGACATCCAGTTTGAATCACAAAATTTGGAACTACACGGTGAAATATTTTGCCATTATAATATTTCTTATTGATCAAATCCACAAAATTAGCCACTGTACCAGGAGCCATATTTTTATACAACTTTACTCTGATCAAGCCTTGAGACGTTTTGATTGCCGCTATACTCGAATCTCCGACGGTGGATAAGATGGTCCAGTCAATAGGATGATTTAATTCTGGCGTCTTCGGTTTGTATTCTTTACCTTCTAGATAAGCTATGCAAGAATTGAGTTCGTTATACGTCTCTATTTCTTGAGGAAGTTTAAGTTTGGCCGCCGCATCTTTCATAAAAGTCAAGTCTTTCAGCCACTCTTTCCATGCCAATTCAGGATCTTTTAAAATAATCGAAGCTGTGGCGATTTGTCCAGCATCTCCTGATGAAATAGCGGCTGCAAGTATATTGAGTATTTCAGCCTTTACCTTTCCAAATCCATTGCCAAAAGCCTTGAAAAATAATGGGTTTTTCAAAATATTGCCTATTCCTTCCAAAGCAGTAATTTTTATAATTGGATCTTTTTCACTGCTGTAAATTTGACCTAACAAGGCATAATTGTATGGATCTTTGCTAATAGCGTTGACATATGCTGCTTTTTCATATGGTGAGTCAGCATCCTTCATATTCTTTCGAATTCTTTCCGTAAAGGCTACCTTGCTCTTCGTAAAATACAATGCAGTATGGGTAAGGACGGCGCCATTCATCAAAGCACGTACTTGCCAAGGTGTCGTAACGGTATCAAAACTAGCATATAATGGAACGTCTTCTATGAAACCATTTGTTTGCAATACAGTAGCAGCACTTATGGCAACGTGCAAATTATCACTTTTTAAATTGTTAAATACTGATTCCTTAATTTCTGCATATGGAAAATTGGTCAAAGCTTTTAGGATATTGCATTTTACCCGATAATCTGTTTCCGTAACCAATGCCGTCTTTAGTGCCGGTAAAAACTCTAGATCTTTGCTCTTGCCGAATCCCGTAGCTAAGGCCATACGTATATCAGGGTTTCGTTCTTTGTTGAAAATTTCTGTGAGCCTTACCTTAGAGAGATTTAGGTTGATATCTTTTGCTCTTGCAAAATATTGGGCTGCAATGATTTTTACTTGCAAAGGTATAGCTGATGTATATAATAAGTCCACCATTCTGGAGGTACCTTCATCAGATGCAATATTGCGTAAAGCCATTCTAAATATTGCTCTTGCTTGTCCTAATAGCAACAAAGTATCTGTGCTTCGATAGGTTTTGACGGTAGCCAAGGCTTTGAGATCTGCGAGATTTCCTGTCTTTCCTACTGCTTCAAGGATATTCGCATTACAAAGATTGTTTACTTCTAAAGTATCTTTGCCTCTGAAGGCACTTATCAATCTGTCAGTCACTTTTGTGTCACCTGTTTGCCCCAATGCATAAGCTGCTGCTGCACGTACCTGCATCACAGGATCTTGCAACATGAGGATTAAAGAATCCTTCGAATCTATGTTTTTTATAGAAGCAAACGCCAAAACAGCCATGTACCGTTCTGTAGGATTTTCACTTCTAAAATATGGATACAGCGCCTTTGTATCTTGATTGTCTTGTAAGGTGAGAATTTTCTGAATTTCTTTATCGTTGACCGAAAGATGAATTTCTGTCACCTTCGTTTTTGTATCAGGAACACATGACTCCATCAAAAAACCATAAATACATAGGAAAATTACTAATAATCTGGGTGATTTCATCGTATTGTGTATATATTAAAGGTTCAAAATTAGATATTTTTCGGCAATCCAACTCAAAATTTTCTTATCTTTGCACACTTTATCAGTTCACGAGGTATGGGAACAAAGATTGTCACCAAGGAAATAGTAAACCGAAAGGCCAAATTTGAATATAGTTTCATTCAGATGTTTGAAGCAGGCTTGGTATTGACCGGAACTGAAGTGAAGGCATTGAGACAAGGATTGGCCAACCTAAATGATGCTTATTGTCTTTTCGATAATGGCAATTTGACAGTAAAAAGTTTGTTTATCGCAGAGTATGATCATGGTACTATTTACAATCACGATGCCCGTAGAGATAGGCGACTTTTACTACACAAATCTGAGTTGCACAAATTGGAAAGAAGAGTTACCGAAAAAGGACTGACGATTGTTCCATACAGACTGTTCTTTACCGAACGAGGTTTTGCGAAACTAGAAGTGGCGCTTGCACAAGGTAAAAAAGCTTTTGATAAACGTGAAAGTATCAAAGAACGAGACAGTAAAAGAGACATGGATCGATTAAAAAAGATAAAGCTATAGGCTCGACTTCGCACCTGTTATTTTTTCAGAATATAATTTTTATAGGTAAAATCCAAACCTAAATACTGCCTAAACCACTTTTTGACAGTCTCTTTGACTGTTTTACGATTTTGAGAGATATCTCTGTCAAATTTCCAGTTTTTTGAAGCAATTCTTTCCTGCATAACCAACGGATGTGTACCATTGAATGGCTCCAAAACATCAATTCCGCTATAATCAAACTCATCTGAATCGGCGACATGGGTTGAAACCCATTGGTCATTATGCCACAGTTTCTGAAAGGATTTTTGTTTGGCTTGCATCTTAGATGGTGGCTTTACCCAACCGTAATGATACACAGTTGCACCTGTTTTTGCGACACACAGCTTTTTATTGTTATCCTTACGAAATCCTTGGGCATCTCTAAACGAATAAATGCGCTTATTGTTTTTGACAATCCGGATTTCATTTCTATACCAACCAGATGAAGTAGCCATATAATCGTACGAACCGTATAGATGACAATATTCGAATAATAATCCATCTATTTTAGGATCATCCTTGTATTTTGCCATAGCATTCCTGATATTATCATAATCATCTTCATGAATGACTTCATCACCTTGGATATAAAAACACCAATCTGCCTTATCACTTATGGCCTGAAATGCTTTATCGGTCTCTAGGGCCAAAACTCGGCCTCCTTCTCTCTGGCTTTCGTCCCAGATGGTCTCAATAATTTGAATTTTTGGCGAATTTATAGATTTGATCAGCTCAAGCGTGGCATCATCACTTTTGCCGACAGCTACCACCAATTCGTCGCAGAGAGGAAGAATAGAAGAAATGGATTCATAAATCGGATAATCATACAAGATTGCATTTTTTATAAACGTAAATCCAGCTACACGCATGACTACTTGGTTTTTTGATTTAAAATTCTTGCAACTGGATAGAGCATAAAGGTTGGTTCATAATATGCTGAGTTTTTGTACACAAAATCCAATTGGGCTCTTGCATCATTGGCAAATTTGGTATCCATCTGGCGATTTTGATCCAAGCGATGCCTTAAATCTGGGTCATTTTCCAAAATTTCATCAGCTGAATCTTCAAAAACATAATCCGAATAATATTCTTTTTGGGATAATATTCCGTCAAAAAAATTCCAATTGAAATAACTGTCCGGAGCTTGTGGCTCCAAGGTTTCTACAATATATCTATTGGATTCTTGATTTGTCGTGATCATAAAATCACCTTTATAACATTTTTTTGTTGTTTGAAATGCTGAAACTTTGGTCTGAGAATGTGGATAATGTCCTTCGTAGGGCGACTTGCTTGTCTCATATTTTTCTATTCTATACATCTCTACATCCATCAGTGTATCGGTTTCTATTGTTTCAATTTTTACACCATTCCACTTCATGAGTTGGATGATTCGATCATAGGCTTGCGGTATCACATAAGCTACTGGCTTTTTTATTGTCAATTCTGGAATATAATGATTGTAATAATTAATGTTTTTTTCCCAAGGTTTATTACGGTCATAATACAACCGATCTTGTCCGCTCACCAGACTTTTTTTATAACCTGCTGTATAACCTTTAAATAGAATGCTGTCTTTTTTCTTTTTGTCTAGGGCATATTGAAGTGCAAAATCTTCCTGCATTTTTATCAATTCTCTTACCTTGTTTCTGGTTTGCAATAGGTCTTTATGATTTTCTGATATAAACTTTATACATATTTCAATAAAGGCTTTTGTGCTCAATACCCGATCTTTGTAAGGCTTGAGCATGTGCGTTTCTGGCATAAAACTAATGGTGTGATGTAGTGCTGCATAACCTGATGAATATCTGGGACTATCTAAAAAACCGTAAATCCCTGTTTCAGGCAGGCCATTAGTATTGACATAAGGTATCATTTCCCACCCATCAGCCTTCATATCATCATATAAAACCGGCAACATTTTTTGGCTAAGAAAGTCACCAAGTAAAGGATGAAGTTTGTCTTTTTGGGTGGCAATAAGCGTCATTGTATATTGATAATCAGCACCATTAGAAGTATGGGTATCAATCATGATATCCGGGCTCCATTCATTAAACAAACGATTGAAAGTTTCTGCATTTTTGCTATCACATTTAATAAAATCTCGATTGAGATCCAGATTTTTGGCATTGGCTCTAAAGCCATAAGCTTCAGGTCCATTTTGATTAGCTCTACTATGGCTGGCCCTATTTATACATCCATCAATATTGTACACAGGTATGATTACAAGACTTACATGGTCAAGCCAATTTGGATTTTTTGTCATCAACTCTCTTACAAATAACATTGTAGCATCGATGCCATCAGGTTCTCCAGGATGGATTCCATTATTGATCCAAACGATAGCTTTTCCAGCTTTTCTTATCTGCTCAGGAGAGAAATTAGCATCTTTATCTATGGCTACTACTTGTAATGGATGCCCGCTGTCTGTCATCCCAAAATCTGTCACTTGGACCATTTCATTCATCTTATTGAGATGATTATAAAATGTCCGAATTTCTTCATAAGTAGCCGTCTGATTTGTATTATTATCAAAAGGAATTTCCAGATTTTGTATCATATTATGAATGTTTATATCCTGAGCGGATGTTTGTATTAGTGATATAAAAAAACCAATCAATAGGCTGAATTTTATCTGCACGTTTTAATAATTTATAACAAAATTACGCATTTTAGTCGCCTTAGGTACAGATTTGATATTAAATCCTAATAATTTAATGATTAATAGAATGTTATCATTAAATTTGGACTGAATATAAAACAAATTAAAAAAGAATACGATGAAAAATTTAAAATCAATCATCATTATAGGCTGGTTTTTTTGCCTTTCTCTAGGAGTTAATGCTACATCTCCACAAAAAACAGATTTATTGTTGGCATCTTGTGTCAGACCTGTTGCTGCTTACGAGATGCAAGTGAACAATGTTAGGGCTAAATTATTTTCAGGTGGTCATTTGTTTAATAATGATCAAAGTAGTGGAAACTATTTTACACCTGCATCTGCGTCTCCACCTGTTTCGGCCATTTATAGTGGCGGAGTGTGGATGGGTGGCGTTGATCGAGCAGGCTCCATCAAGCTATCTGCCACCGCTTATCAAAGCAATGGTTTTGATTTTTTTGCTGGGCCGTTAGATATACTAGGGACAACCGAAGCAACAAATTGTAGTCAATGGGACAAAATCTTCACAGTCAAAGGAAGTAATATCCTTCAGCATATACAGAACTATAAAGAAGCTTTGGAAAACCAAACATTTTTAAGTTGTAATAATATTTCAGACGACATTTTATATTGGCCAGCTCAAGGAAATCCATTTTTTGAAGAAAAATACGGATGGAAACTACCAGATCAACCTTTGGCTAATTATTTTGATCAGAATAATGATGGACACTATAATCCTTGTTTAGGTGATTATCCCATTTTAGATATTGCTTCATGTTCAGAAGAAAAGTACAAAATTCCGACTGAGATTAATTTTTTTATTTTTAATGATGCTGGCGGAACACAAACGCTTTCTGGGCCAAAAAGTATGCAAATGGAATTTCAAGTAAATGCTTTTGCTTATAATACCACAAACGAACTCAATGATATGACATTCTACCAATATAAAATGATAAACAAGTCACCTGATGAACTTATAGACTGTTACTTTAGTTGGTGGCTTGATCCAGATTTAGGATGTTATTCCGATGATTACATAGGTTGTGACCCAGAATTAGGAATGGCATATATTTACAATGAAGATGCCATTGATGGAGAAGATAGTGGTTGCGGAGGCATAAATACTTATGGCGATGAAATACCCATTCTTGGAATAGACTTTGTTCAAGGCCCGAAAGTTGTAAAAGTTTTCAAAAGAGATGCTAATGGTAACTTTATTTACGATGCGGCTGGGAAAAAAATATTGATGGATCCCGAACCATTTTCTGGAAGGGCGGATACCTTGGTCATAGGTCAGATGTCATCTTTTATTTATCAAAGTCCAAGAGATCAGTTTGTTTCTGATCCACAACGAGGTAAAGAGGATGGGTTTTATAGTTATATGAAGGGCTATTGGTTAGATAAGACACCAATGACATTCGGAGGTAATGGGTATAATCCTGGAAGTGTAGACACTACGAAATTTGCATTTCCCGATGACCCAAATGATCCTAATGGTTGGTCTATGTGTACTGCTAATTTGCCAAAAGAAGATAGAAGAATGTTAATGTCCGTTGGTTCTATGTTGATGTCACCAGGAACAACCAATACACTCACTTTGTCTGTTTTTTCAGTATTAGATGTACCATATCCTTGTCCAGACCTTACTAAGTTGAGATATGCCGATAGAATTGCACAAGATTTATTTGATAATTGTTTATTGAATGAATATTTTACAGGGCCTGATGCACCAGATATTACATTCGAACAGAAAAATGCAGCATTAACTTTGAAACTGGAGAACGGTAAAAAGTCAAATAATTTTAATGAAGGTTTTTCCTATACCATTCCTAATCTTGGACCCAATTTGGATTCAAAATTCAGATTTGAAGGATACAAAGTATATCAAGTTGCAAATGCAAAGGTTAGAGTAGATCAGCTTAATGATCCGCAATATGCAAGATTGGTAGGGCAGACCGATATCAAAAATAATGTACAAGATATTTATAATTGGAATTTGTCCCTAAATCCTGATACATCAGCAAGTGCGGAAAAGTACATTTGGCAAAAAGTATTAAAAGTTAAAGGTGAAAATGAAGGGCTTCAACATACATATAATATTACTGAAGATTTATTTGCTACTGGAGAAAAGACGTTGATCAATAGTAAAAATTATCATTTTTGTGCTGTGGCTTATGCACATAATAATTGGAAGGATTTCGACAGTATCGAAAATTTGGGACAAAAAACACCATATATCGAAGGAACAAACAACTTTAAAGTGTACACCATAGCTCCAAAATTTACGCTCGATGAAAATGTACCACAACTCAAAGTAACAAGAATTTCTGGTGAAGGCAATCCACATGTATTTCTTAAGATGGAAGACGACATGTATGACAAAATCTTGAGTCCGAACTTCGACGGAAAGGTAAATTACAAAACAGGATACGGACCATTGCAAGCTGTGGTAACGGATGTAACAAAAATAAATAAGAACAAATACCGACTGGAAATCACAGGCACAATGGATAATTATTTTGATTTCTGTAAATATAAGGAAGACGCAGTCTGGAAACTTACGGATATTACAAACAATATTGTACTACTTGAAGACAAACCACTGTGGTCCGTCAAAGAATACATGCTTAATGAATTAGGATTTTCAATCACAATTCAAAATTATGAAAATCCAGGTGAGAATGCCTACGAAAACAATGGTGGCGTAGATAGATCGGAAGAGCACACGTCTGAACTCCAGTCA
>CALFYH010000087.1 GCA_937952155.1 uncultured Saprospiraceae bacterium | reverse complement strand
AATATGTATTGTTTATATATTTAAATAAATACCATTAATAGATAATTATTTTTCCTGAATGGATCTCTCCTGCTGTGGATTCTGCCTGTATAATATAAATACCTGGTTTGTCTATCGAGACTTTTCCTTTGGATTTCACCAATGTTGATTTATCATAAATGCTTCTTCCAAACATATCTATAATCTGAATATTTATAAAATCTGAAGCTCCATCACTTCCTTCAATTTTAAAATACTCATTGACACCTGTAGGATTTGGATAAAATTTTAAAGTCTGTTCTACACCATGATTTATTTTGATAATATTGGAAAATCGGTTTTCACCCGAATAATCTTTTGAAACAATTTGATAATATTGTGTACCTTTTTCGGGAAATAAATCATCAAATGAATATTCTGATAAACCATTTTGACTTTTAATAAATCCAATTTGTTCAAACGACAAACCATCCTTACTCCTATTTACATAAAATGTTTCGAGATCAATGCTATTTGATGCAGTCCATCTTAACTTTGTTGTATTATTCACAGCTTGTCCTGACAAACTTGTTACATCCAATGCTAATGGAATAAATCCTAAGGCATCTATCCTGAAATTGTCTATCAATACACCATCAATGTTATATCCACCATTAAATATACCTGATGTAGAAGCAACAAATCTAAATATTACCGATGTTTGTCCACTTAAAAAACTGACGTCAATACTTTTATGTAAATAGTTTTGATTGAGTGTCCACCCATATTTATCAGAAAAAATTTGTGAGGCAATTTCACAAAACTCGCCAGGACCATTATTATAGAAATCAGGTGCACTGCCTAATCTTGTCCATGTCACACCTTGATCAGTAGAATATTGCAATTGAACCGCGAATGGACCATTACAATAAGCAGTTTCCATTCCTATATCAAAATGTAAAGTGCTGCTTGCATATTGAGAAAAATCAAACTTAGGGCTATAGAGCGCACATTTACCTGTTACTTGTAGGATGTCTCCATTTAATATAGTTTTCCACGC
Source organism: uncultured Saprospiraceae bacterium (assembly GCA_937952155.1). GTDB lineage: Bacteria > Bacteroidota > Bacteroidia > Chitinophagales > Saprospiraceae > OLB9. Next base: position 9,054 of record CALFYH010000087.1, on the reverse strand, counting down.
ATTGCCTTGTGTTGCCAATACGTAATTTGAAGTCCCTGATTGCCAAAGATTAATTGTACCTTCTATGGCTTCGGAAGAAAATAAATTTGTGTTTGATTCAAAATCACCACCACTAGATGTTTCGAATGGAATAGGCATATGTGGTAAAACCTTAATAAGTTCATTTTTTACCATGGAATGGGCACCATTATTCACCGTAAGTGTGACATTGTAAAAACCAGGATCCGTATAAGTTACACTAGGATTTTGTAATGTAGATGTTTGTCCATTACCAAAATCCCAATGCCATGTTCCAGCATTAAGGGATTTATCAGTCATAGAAATAGTACCTCCTGGCCAAGTGACAGACTTATTTGATGCAAACTCTGCACAACCTTGGGATGTCAGACCTTGAAATAATATACGCTGTGGTGCACTTAATCCTTGACTTCCACATTCATTATATACAAATACATCATATTTCTTACATATCTCGAAGCCTACTGGTGTTACTACTAGGTGGTTATTTATAGTTGTTAACTCTTGCAAAAAAGTGTCAGAACCTACTTCCCTAATCTTTATTGTATATAAATTTTCAGTGCTATGTGTCCAATCCAAGGTAAAGCCTTGTGTCGTAATGCCAGAAAGTAAAACATTTTGTACCCTGTTACAAGTTTGTGATGAACAAGCATCAAGACAAGAGGATTGTGATGCAATCTGAGTATTTATGGTTGCCTTTGATCCTGTACTCCAGGTATTTGTTACAGATACAGTAGGTGACAATATCATACCTGTAGTTCCGTCGTGCACACCATTAAAATTATGACCCATTTCATGCGCCACCATGGTTTTTAATAATGCAGCAGTAGAAGTCCAGTCCTCTAATATTGCTCGAGCTCGTGATTGACAGTATAGATTGGCTTGTGTAAATGCTAACCCCACGGTTGTACCTATAAAATCTCTATTGGACCAAAAATGTGCCGCATTAAATGCATGATCAAATCCACCCATATCTACCCAACTTGAGAATTCAGATAATAAGGTATTGGCATTTTGTGTTGAAGACAAAGGATCGCATGTTGCGCATGTTGAAACTACAATTTCACTGATTTCATAGTTGATACCATCATCAAAATTGATTGTACCGTTATATTCATAATTGGTCTGTACATTATTCATTACACCGACTACGTGGTCAATAACTGCATCTAATCCGCTATGTGCAGGATCTGTGTACATCGAATAATCCGCCAATAATGCCAACTTGACAGTATAACATGCGCCAGTTCTTGACTGAACATCATCATGATTTGCATGTACAGCTTGATCTACTGATTTGGGTCGAAAACAAGGTTTTGATTTATGTTCAGGAAGAATTGATTTTGTATCATAAATTACAAAAGCGTTTTTGTTAGCGCTCCGAGTAAAATACTTCATCGGTTCAATAAACAATTCTTCCGAATCATTTCTGATCAAACCATACATAAAATCACCATGCACCGTGAGGCGAATATCTCCCGGTCTTCCATCTGTAAATCGTCCTTTATAAGTTTGTATTTCTGGCAATATCTCAATTTTTTTCTTGCCATCAGAATGTAAAGTATAAACTACGGTTTTATCGTTAACTATTTGCACTGGTTCGATAGTGAAGGTCCAAATTCGGTTTTCGTCAATCTTCAATGTAACCTCACTAGCTCCTGACCTACTTGTTGCCAAATGATCGTTCAAACTTGAAACATTGAACTCACAAACATTACTTTGGCTGAAAATATTTCGTAATTCTGGTATAGAATTATTTAGTTGGTTAAAATGAAATACTTTTTTCTGACTATTACCTTCTGTAGATACAGTGATCATAATAAATAGCACAACCCAAAAGAAAGAATACCTTGACATAATGCCTGATTTAATTTTTATTAAAAAAATGTTCAACGGGGTTGTTGTTCAGGCCTACTAAAATCTCAGATTACAATAAAAACCAACATGGTAAACCATATTGGTTTCTATGCTCATGCAAAATTATATAAGTTATTTGATATAAGCAAATAAATTTTTAAAATATTATATTTTTTTTACATATGTAGTCTATTTCTCAAAAAAGCATTGAGCATTTCCTTTCCCATATCAAAGGATTTATTGTTATTAATGACTATATCTACTTTATTGAAAAAAGGAAAAATATATGTCTCGAATGATGGAAGTACATGATGCTCATATCTATAAAGCACATCTTCTAATGGATAGTTGCGCTCTACCCTATCTCTCTTGATGCGTCTGATAATTTTTTGTGTATCAGATGCATGAATGAGTATCTTTAAATCCAACAGATTAAATAATTTGGGCTCATAAAAAACAAACAAACCTTCCACAATAATAATAGGTGCAGGATCGAGATGAATCATGCCCGGGTTTTTATTTTCGTTATTGAAAGTGTATTCTGGTCTTTCGACACTCATACCATTTGTCAATTTTACCAAATCAAAGTAAAATTCATCCATTTCAATGGATTCCGGCAAATCAAAATTTTTGATCCCGTTTTCATCTTCTTTTTGAAGTTCTCTAGGCTTGTAATAATCATCTTGTGATAAAAAGCAAATCTGCTCCTTACTAAAATGCTCTTTTATATCCCGAATAAAGGAAGTTTTTCCTGATCCGCTACCGCCTGAAATTCCAATTATAAAGGAATTTGAATTTTTTAAGCTCATAAATTGATGATGTTACTGGAAAAACTCTATTTTTCGGGCAAATTAACAAATTTAGGATGAGAAATCATAACACTAATTTTTTGATTTTTTATAAACGACATTAGAAGATTTAATTAAACACCTGATTTTAAAGGAAATTGATAAATAATAAAATAAAAAAATGGAAATAATTTTAAATTTAGTGCGTGGACTATTGGGTATGGCTGTGCTTATCGGTGTTGGATATTATTTCAGTTCTAATCGCAAAGCCATAAATTGGAAAACTGTAGGACTTGGATTAAGTGCCCAATTGATTTTAGCCTTGGGTGTACTAAAAGTGCCCTTTATAAAATCCATATTTGAATTCGTGGGCAATATTTTCGTACAAATTTTGGACTTTACTAAAGCAGGAAGTTCATTTCTTTTGGGTGGATTAATGAATATTGAAAGTTATGGATTTATTTTTTTATTCCAGGTTTTACCAACAATCATATTTTTTTCCGCATTGACATCATTATTGTTTTACTTGGGTATTATTCAAGTAGTGGTTCGCGGCTTGGCTAAGGTTTTCACAAAATTATTAAATATTTCAGGTGCTGAAAGTTTGTCAGTAACGGGCAATATTTTCTTAGGACAAACAGAAGCGCCTCTTATGATAAAAGCATATCTTGAAGGTATGAATAAGTCAGAGATTTTGCTTGTAATGATAGGCGGAATGGCAACAGTGGCTGGCGCAGTGATGGCGGCTTATATAAGCTTTCTCGGTGGCGATGACCCTTTGCTTAGATTAGAATTTGCAAAACATCTTTTAGCAGCTTCTGTAATGGCCGCACCAGGCGCTATTGTTATTTCAAAAATTTTGTATCCACAAACCGAATCGATAGACACTAACGTAAACGTATCATATGAAAACATAGGATCAAATGTGCTGGATGCAATCGCTAACGGAACTACAGAAGGATTAAAATTAGCAGCTAATGTGGCTGCAATGTTGTTGGTTTTTATTGCATTTATTGCTATGGCAAATTTTTGTTTGGGATGGATTGGCGATTTAAGTTTACACAAAATGTCTTTTGGTTTATTGGAAAATAAGGCTTCACTAAATGGTGGAATTGAATATTACACTCAGTATTCAAAGTTGTCAATTGAAACGATTTTGGGGTTTGTATTTGCGCCTCTAATGTGGCTCATAGGAGTTGTGAAAGAAGATATTATGGTCATGGGACAGTTATTAGGTATAAAACTTGCATCTAGTGAATTTGTAGCATATACACAACTTGCTGAGCTAAAAAATACAAGCAATGCTGTCCATTTGACTGATCAGAAATCAGTTATCATGGCTACTTATATGCTTTGTGGATTTGCCAATTTTGCAAGCATAGGCATCCAAATAGGAGGCATTGGTTCATTAGCTCCAGGTCAACGAAAAACTTTGTCTGAATTTGGATTAAAAGCAGTATTAGGCGGATCTATTGCATCTTTGTTTTCAGCTACAATTGTTGGAGCTTTAATGTAAATAAATAGAATGGTGGTTTTGTCAAATTTCTCAGTTGTTATTATTAGCTATAGCTCAATATAAATTTAAGCTTTGCTTAGGTTTGATATTGTCTCTTTAAAGCATTTGTACCGTCAAATATTGCAATACAACTTTTCTTTAATATTGATCATTTAAAGCAAAAATCGGCTTTCTTGTCATCCATTTTCCATCTGTAAAATCTGGAAAAGATTGCGGCTCGCTACCTTGTGCAATAGATTGTTCTGACAAGCAAGTTATCAGCCCAACTTGCATGATCATATACGTCCAGTGGCATTGGTTCTCGCCGCTTGAAGGCTTCAATAAAGGCATTCATTACAAACCAATCCATGCCACCATGACCAGCACCCGATGCATCATCAGCATATTTGGCCCACAATGGATGATCATATTCTTTCAAATATGACTCTGCCAATTCCCATTTGTGCGCAGGGCTTTTTCCTTCAATATATAAAGATTTGTTCACGTCCATCCAGATACCTTTGGTGCCTTGCACTCTAAATCCAAGAGAATATGGTCTCGGCAAATTTGTATCATGTGTGAGCGTTATCGTTTCTCCATTAGCCGTCATAATATTGGTCGTAACCACATCACCTAACCTAAAATTTACCTTTGCATTTGGATGGTCTTTTCCGCCTTTGGGATGTTTTTGCACATAACCACTTAGACCTTTGGCCTTTGATGCCATCGAAGTGAGATATTCAAAACGATTGCCACGATTGTTATTTATAAAACTACCAACAGGTCCTATGCCATGTGTAGGATACAAGTCTCCATTTCTATATACTGAATGTGTTGTTCTCCACTTGGATTCAGAATAGCCTTTTTCACCGAATTCGACACCACCACCATAATAATTGATGCCATCATTAAATTTCACTTCACGCAAATCATGCTGATAACCACCTTCGAGATGGATCATTTCACCAAACATGTCTTTGCGAACCATATTTAAAATGGCCATGACATCACGCCGATAGCAAACATTTTCCATGATCATAAACGGTGTGCGGGTCTGCTCATATGTGCGCACCAACTGCCAACATTCATCTACACTCATGGCGCCAGCAACTTCACATGCAACCGCAATACCGGCATTCATGGATGCGACAGACATAGGTGTATGCCATTCCCAAGGTGTACATATCATAACAGCATCCAATTCTTTTTTATCGAGCATTTTTTTGTATGCCTCGTTGCCATCTGTAAAAAGTTTGGGCTTTGCATGACCTGCATCCAAAACAGCTTTTGATGCTTTTGCCGCAGCTACCTCATCTATATCACATATGGCTACGATCATAACATCACTTCTCAGAAGGGCCAACTTTAACGTTTCGAATCCTCGAGCACCAACACCTATAATCCCTAATTTGACTTTTTGAGGAGCATGAAAACTACGACCAATCATCATCGATGGCAAAGTCAAGCCAACGCCTGCTGTTATACCAGATTGCATTAAAAATTCGCGTCTTTGCATGATAAAATTTGAAGCAAAAATAAAAAAAAACTTTTAATGTCTTTCTAAAATGTCGCCATAATGTCATTAACGTTCAATTTTCAAGAATACAAACGAAAGAGCCAACATAATCCGTTATATTTGCTTTATTATTGTGTGATTGTAGCAGCATAGATATTGGACAAATCAACTTTCAAAGGACTTTTTGATGATCATTACAGACCATTATGTAATGTGGCGTTCAGGATTTCTGGAGATCTTGATATGGCTGAAGATATAGTGCAAGATGTATTTTTAAAAATTTGGAATCAACAAGATTTATTAAATGCCAATAAAAATATAAAATCCTATATGTACACCATGGTAAGAAATCATGCACTGGAGATCATAAGAAGGCAACAAATCGGTGCACGAATCACCGATGAAATCTTGTACCTCCACAGTGAAGCCAACAGTGACCCAATAGAAGACAATGAAATAGAAAAATATCTCATTTTGGACAAAATATATATATCCATACGACAATTACCACCAAAATGTGCACAAGTTTTCACTTTAGCAAAAGTAAACGGCTTATCTTACAGCCAAATTGCTGATGATATGCACATTTCCGTAAAAACGGTAGAAAATCAAATGGGTAAAGCATTAAAATTATTAAGAGCAATGCTCAATAACAAAATCACCCTTATTTTCATATTTATAATAACTGGACTTATATCATAATGAACCTTATAAAAACCATATCTCAACTTATCAATGGAAATGTGACAAAGGATGAACAGGCTAAATTGAATGATTGGAAGCATGAAGCCGAAGAAAATCTAAAAGCATTAAAAGAGATGCAATTTATCGATGAGTTATCGCCTTTGCTGCAAAATTATCAAGACGTTAATACTCAAAAGGCCTGGGATAAAATACACGGCCAAAACCAAGTCACAATAACCAAATCCAACTTTGATTTGAGAAAAGTTGCAGCTATATTCTTGGTATTAATATGTGCTATCTCTTTATTCTATTTTGGAAATTCATATATCTCCAATAGTGAAAATCTTGTGTATGATGGTAATAAAACTCAATCCATCCAGCTCACTGATGGCAGTGATATTACGTTAGAAAAAAATAGTACCCTAAAATCCACTGACTATCGGGAAGTAGCGCTCGAAGGAAATGCGTATTTTGATATTGCTAAAAATCCCGAAAGGCCCTTTACCGTTCATGTTCAAGGTGGAAAAGTACTGGTATTGGGTACAGAATTTCAAATTAAAACAAGAAAGGAAAGAACTTCTATATCTGTGACAGAAGGTAAAGTCAAAGTTGTATTCTCAAATAAAGAATTCTTGTTGACAGCAGGACAATTTATCATATTATCACCTTATGAACAAGAATTTCTATCCAATCATGACATAACTCCTAGTAATTGGAAAAATAATGTTTTGGTATTTGAAAATAAGTCACTAAAACATGTCATGGAAAGCATTGCCGCATATTATGATTTTAGGCTAGAATGGCCATCTAAAGAAATGCCTGATGCTTGCAAAATTAATACACGATTTGAAAACGAAACTCTTGATCAAGTGATGTCTGAATTAGAAATTTTGACTGGGTTAAATTTTGAAATTTCAGGCAAAAAAATCGTTATAAAATCATTCAAATGTTAAGATATGAGGTGCAAACTTCGGATAATTTTCTTGATTTTTGCATCTTTTGTTTTTTCAAAAACTCAAAGTCAAACGCTTTCTCTATCTTCAACAGTAGTTATTCCTACTAATAATAATCTACAAACCAAAAAGGATTACCTTGATTTCCTAACTACAAAATATGGGTGGACATTCAGTTACAATGCAAGTCAATTGGATGTTGATGGCAAAATAAGATTACCTTACCAAATTAGTACCATTCAAAGTGTATTGGAACAGATTTTCCCTGAGAATGAGCTGCAAATTACCTTTCAGCAACCAAAAAAAATAATACTTCAAACAAAAGGACTCAAACAAAAAACATATTTTCTTTCTGGAAATATTACCGATAAGGTCTCAGGTGAATCTATATTTGGTGCTATAATTATTGATAATAATAGCGGAAAACAAGTACTTTCAAACGAAAAAGGTTACTACATCATAGAGTTGCAACAAGGTGATATTGATTTGGAAATTGACTACATAGCTTATAAAAAATTGAAACGAATCATTGAATTAGAACATAATACAAATATAAATTTTGAATTAGAAAATGATAATTTTCTTGACACTATCCGAATACAAAATCCTAAGAGTCGAGTACAGTTGATTGATGGTGGACATTTTATCGACGTGTTCAAAACATTAGAATGCAATGCAATAATTGGTGAAAAAGACATTATAACAAATACCAGGATTGTCCCTGGAGTACAATCTGGCGGCGAAGGTATGAGTGGGCTTTTTGTACGTGGTGGTACACCAGATCAAAACCTCATTTTGATGGAAGGAGTTGCCTTGTATGAAACTAGTCATCTAGCTGGTATCTCGTCTATATTCTTGGATGAATGTATCAAAGAAGGTAGCTTTATAAGAAATGGATTTCCAGCAAGATATGGTGGAAGACTTTCGAGTGTCTTAGATGTACAGCTAAAGGAAGGAAGCAAAGATAGACATAATGTTTCCATAACGGCTGGTTTGCCTGGTGCAAAATTGAATTTAAATGGCCCAATTTTTGGCGGAAAACTCACGTATTTACTTTCTGCGAGGACATCTTGGGTCAATTTTTACGTTAACAACCTTTTGAAAAAATATACCAAATATGATGATATTGCTATTTCTTATCACGACATTCTTGGTAAAATCACAAAACATTTTAGTCCTTCCAATAGTATCAGTTTGACTTTTTATAACGGCAGTGACAGACTTTCGTTGTCCAAATTTTCTTCTTTGGATGATGAAAATGACTTCCAACTGAATATTTATGATAAAAACGGTGTCAATTGGGGCAATACTGTAGCTTCTTTAAGATGGAATCTGCTAGCGAGTGACAAAGTAAGTCTGAAATTTCAAACTGGTATCATAAATTATAAAAATGGCACAAGATCAAGCTATAAATTTGAATCTATTCATCCTGATAAAACAAAAATTGACGAATTAGATGTCATCACGCGTTCCAACATTACCGATATAAATTTTCGGGGTGATGCTGATTTTTACTTTAATGACCAGCATGTCATCAGAACAGGTTTCAATGTCATGAACCAAAATTTCAATCCTACAGTCAAACAAAGTGCAATCATTCTCGAAGGTGATGCAGAAAATATTGTGGAAAAAGATTCGCTTATTAAAGCAAATACCGCGCAGTTTTATATCGAAGATAATTATCGGGTTTTACCAAGTGTCATGGCCTATGGTGGCTTTCATTTTGCGACCTATACACAAGCA
>CALFYH010000086.1 GCA_937952155.1 uncultured Saprospiraceae bacterium | reverse complement strand
TGAATCAGGCTTGATGATTTGTTGTCTGTGTTTACACAAAATTATTTACAGTCTCGATTTCGGTGAATAGTTAGTTACAATTACTTCCTCAATCCTTCAAAAAGCCAATTTGCCAATGCTTGTCTATTAGAATTTATTAGCAATCGCTCTTGATCTGCTAGATTGCGGATATTGGCTAATTCAACGAAAACCATCGTAGGCGTCAGTGTACGGACCATATATATACCGCGATCTTCTACAAAACCTTGATAACCACGATCTTTTTGGTGTTCGTTATATTTAGATTCAAATACGCCTTGGACAGTCTCGGCAAGTTTCTTACTACTTTTGCTATTTTTATTATAATAAAAAAATACATCTTGTCTGGTCTCTTTGCTTCGTGAATCCACATGAATTTCTATCGCTTTTTGTACTTTATATCCTTTTCTTTTATATTTTTGATACAATTTATTGACCGTAGCCGCTCGATCTCTCAATCGTTTCTTTTGACTCAATGGTATTGTGTATTTACCCAATGTCGTTTCATCATTGTCACAATCAAGGTACATTTCATCTCTTATCCCATCATTTTCATCCTGCACCACCATTTCGACAGTTGCTCCATGTTGCATTAGATTTCTTGCTAATCGCAATGCCACATCATAAGCATACTCGTCTTCACACATATCTGACTTGCCAGCAGTGTACATTGCGCCAGGATCTGGTCCGCCATGTCCACTCAAAATATAAAATACTTGACCTTTCAAACTAAGGTCTTCAACATAAACTTCCTCATACTCAGGGCCCATAATGGGTGCTGAAATTGTTTTAATGCCCTTTCTTTTAAGCTCAGTTGCCGTAGGGACATACGTTTTAGACTTAGTATTATTTTCTTCAGTTTTATTATTATCTGAAAAATTATTATCAATTTTTAATGCTGTATTTTCAGAATCAGGATCGCTACCGCAATCGTATTCGGCCATAGGAACCCATATTTTTTTATTGTCCTTATAATGTTGGTGCCTGATTCCTGCTTTCAATAAGTCAGCATTTAGTTTTTCCACTCTTTTGGCCAATGACAAGTCGGAAATCCCTGTTGATGAGCGGATATTTTTACCATTATATCGGATGATAAGCAATGGTAACTTATACACCTTACCTGCGATAATCTTGTTTTTGGATTTCAAATTATTCAAATCACAAAACGTCTCAATATTGCAATGATGCGGCGTCAACAAATACCGTTTAAGCAATACTTCTAGATTTTCTCCTTTTCTAACTTTCGCTACTGCATGGTTTTTTTCACCTGCATATGTTGCTGAACATAAGCAAAATGTAAATAAGACAAGCATTAATCTTGGCATTTCATCGGATTTAAGAGATTATCAAAATGCAAATATACATATTATAAATTAATTTAATATATAAATTTGCTATAAATTTTATAAAAACTATGATTTCATCCTTGGCATTTCTAAAAAGATTACTTATCAATTATTTGCATTTTTTAAATTATCCATTACTTTTGTTCCAAAGAACAAGTATATGACAGATATATTTTTACATGATAACGGAAATTTCACCAATTTTGGTATAGAACATGGAATCGCATTTTGGAGTTGCATTATTTTTATAATATTCATACTTTATCTAGGAAAAAACAAATGGAATGACCAAAATGGCAAAATATATATTACTTTAATTTGTGGATTTGGGGCATTCATGCAGCTTTTCAAAGTATTTCATAAATTTAATGTTGGAATTTTGGATACAGCTACCGATCTTCCTTTACATTTATGCAATATTATGACTTTATTAATGCCATTTATCATGTGGTATAAGTGGCGATTTATGTGGGCGATTACTTTTTTTTGGATAATGGCTGGTTGTGCACAATCTATTTTTACGCCTACACTCACAGAGTCCATGCCACATTATGAAGCCGTTAGATATTGGTCGGTTCATGCAGTCATTATTTTGGGTGCATTATACGGTTGGTATGTATATGGATGGCAATTGACATGGAAAGATGCAGCAAAATCAATTGTCGGTATTAACATCCTAGCAATCATCCTTTACCCTATTAATCTTGCTTTGGGCGCAAACTATATGTACTTAAATGCTAAACCACCAGGAAAAACCTTTTACGATTTGCTTGGTCCGTGGCCAGAATATATTCTAACTTTAGAATTTGTGGTGGCATTGGCATTTTCTATAATATTAATTCCATTTTATTCATCCAAATTAAAGATGCTTTTAAAAACAACTTAGTTTTACTATATATAAAAGCTTGCTTCATATTATATATTTTCATAAACAATAACTAACTTTGCAGTAACAATATATAGCAAATACGGTTATGGCAAAAAATAGAAATACATATACACAACCTAAAGAAAAATCAGGCAAAGCTGTTCAACCGATTACTATTCAATCACCTAAGGATAATCAAAATCCTTGGTGGCCGGCATTGATCGCAATTATAGTTACTGCAATTTGTTTTTCGACGTCACTGAATAATCAATTTGTAAACTGGGACGATGACAGAAACTTTTATGAAAACAAGCTAATTCAGCACGTTGACAAAAATAATTTTTGGGCTACAACCAAGGAGATATTCTCATCTGGCGTCATAGGAAATTATAATCCATTGACTATTTGGACTTTTGCAATCGAAAAAATACAATTTGGTTTTGACAAGCCATTCAATTGGCATTTGGACAATCTACTTTTGCATCTAATCTGCGTTTTTCTAAGCTATCGAATCGCAATCCTTTTGGGTATAGGTTGGCGAGGCGCATTATTTGTGGCGTTATTATTTGGTATTCACCCGATGCGTGTAGAATCTGTCGCTTGGGTTACGGAACGAAAAGATGTTTTGTTTGGTGCTTTTTACCTTGGTGCTCTCTTGCAATACATAAAATTCAAAAATGACAATAAATCGTTAAGATGGATATGGATGACGATTCTATTCATATTGTCTTTATTTTCAAAAATCCAAGCTGTTTCATTGCCACTTAGTATGATGGCTGTTGATTATTATTTGGATAGAAAATGGGAATTCAAAACCGTTATAAATAAAATTCCATTTTTTCTTTTATCACTGACATTCGGTATCTTGGGAGTAATCATGCTGAAAGATTTTGGATCATTATCTTCAGCTGTGGACGAAACCAACTTCAACTTTATACAAAGGCTTTTCATAGGCGCTTTCAGTTTTGTGATTTACGTTACAAAGCTTATTCTTCCATTCAGGATGTCGCCTTTATATCCTTACCCAAATTATTTTCCATGGTATTTTTATCCATCGATCTTGATTGCACCTGTGGTGATTTATATTTTGTACCAATCCTACAAAAAGGAGTATAAAATCGTATTTTTTGGTTTGACTTTCTTTATTGTAAATATCGTTTTTCTATTGCAGATACTAGGTGCAGGACAAGGATATTTGGCTGATAGATTTACCTATATCGCTTATCTTGGATTTTTCATTATCGCCGGTTATTATCTAGATAAAGTATTAACAACCAATGAATCTAAATCTGGACTGGCTATTGGTATTTCTGCAATATTTTTATTAGCATTTTCATTGTTGACATTGAATCAAAATAAAATCTGGAAAAATAGCGGTACACTATGGACTCACGTATTGAAATATTATAAAAATACAACATTGCCATACGGGAATAGGGCCAACTACTATCGGGACAATAAGTTGTATAAAGAAGCTATTGACGACTATAATACCACAATCGCCATGAAAGATAATCAACCTCAAGCTTATAATAGTAGAGCTAGGCTTTATTTTGAGCTTGCCAAAGGCAAAGATACCTTAATGATGGCACTGAGAGATTATAGCAAAGCAATAGAATATGATCCAAAAGATGGAGAATTTCGCGTAAATCGAGGCGCAACCTATGCGCGCCTAGGTGATTTACAAAACGCTATCGCTGATATGACCGAAGGCATCAAACTCAAGCCTGATCATGCTGTAGGATACTTGAACAGGTCCATTATGTACCACAATCTCAATCGAGTTGATCTAGCATTGCAAGATATCGAATCTTACCTCAAACTTGTGCCGTATAATGGAGATCTTTGGTACGAAAAAGGTCGTGCCCTTCGCATGTTAAATAGACCAGAAGAAGCAATTACAGCTTATAGCGAATCCTTAAAATATGAGTCTAAAAATAAAGGTCTCTTTTACTATGAAAGATCCAAAACTTATTTCGGTCTCAATAAGGTAAATGAGGCTAAAGCGGATCTTCAACAAGCTATTAATTTAGGTTTTGCAGGTGTAGAGCCTACATATAGACAGCAATTAGGTATGTAATGGTACTCTATATAAAAAATCTGTTTTTAAATCTTACACTTGATGAAAAAGCCAATGTCATCACGCATGGTATTGGCTTGCTTATAGCAGTTATAGCAGCACCTTGGTTGATTATTACTGCCTTACAGCCGCATCTTATCTTGGGTTTGAGTATTTTTATGTTTGGTATGATCTTTATGTTTACCAGTTCGACATTATATCACTTAGCCAATAAAGATGTCAGAAAGAACCGTTGGCGTTTAGTGGACCATATATCAATTTTCATCCTAATAGGAAGTACATACACACCATTTATATTATTTTATTACAATACCAGCGATGGCTTGAAATTTTTACTACTACATTGGGTGATAATTGGCTTAGGCATAATTTTCAAACTGATATTTAAAACCAAATATGAAATTATATCCGTAAGTTTATATTTGATCTTGGGCTGGATGGTACTATTTATTTATAAAGATATTACCATTAGTATGCCACAAAACGTGCATACTTGGTTGATCGCTGGTGGATTAAGTTATACAATAGGCGTGTATTTTTATATCAAAACACACTTAGCTTGGCATCATGCTATTTGGCATATTTTTGTAATAGGCGGCTGCTTTTCACATTATGCTGCACTGTACTTATCTTAAAATTATACAATACCAGCTTTTTCTAATCGGTAATACTCTGCAAATGTGATCATTCTGCTTGATGATTCATCCCAAAGTTTATTAGATGCAAGTTTCAGACTTTCCCAAAATGTAATAATGGTGACGTACTGATTGATCCATTGATTTTCTGCCAATGCTTTTTTGAGATTGTAATTTGGAATGGCAGGATTCAAATGGTGAATGTGGTGAATTCCGATATTTCCAGTCAACCAATTGAACATTCTAGGCACTTTGTAATAAGTACTACCTCTAATAGCTGCAGTGAGATAATCCCATTTATTTCTCCATTCTTTGTAGGCTTCTTCATGCTGATGTTGCACATAAAAAAACCAAATAGCTATAACTGAAAACAATACAATAATGGTCAGATGAGTAATAAAAAACTTGTACCAACCTAAGTAGTAACCGAGCAATAAGAAAATGCCAGCCAAAACAATATTATTGAGATAGAGCCTCCAAGATTCATTTTTGAATACATCCATCTTAATCATAGGCAATCTATTGTGTATCAACACGTAATATACTGGCCCGATAAAAAACATTACTGGAATCGACCTATATATTCTATACTTGAATCTGCCCCAAGCATTAAGTGCTTTGAATTCATTCACGGTAAGTGTATCTATGTCCCCAATATCTCTCAATTCGAGCATGCCATTATTGCTATGGTGAATGTGGTGTGATTTTGCCCAATAATGATAGGGAATCGTGCTAAAAAGACTACACATATAACCTACAATATTTCTGGCTGTATCATTATTTAAAAATGTCCTGTGGCCACAGTCATGCTGTATTATAAAAATCCTTACTAGAAAACATGAATTAATAATACCCAAAAGAAAAGTAAGCCAATAGCTATAATCTAAGGATAAATACATCAAAACCCAAATGCCAACAAATGGGCCGAAAGAATTAATAATTTGAATTATGGCTTTTGTTTTGTCTGTATTGGTGTATTGATTAAATCGTCTGAGGAGCGACTTGTCGATCTTGATATTCTCCACTATTTTAAAAATCTTTAATGAGTTGCAAAGTTATAAAATTTGAGACACAAACCAAAATTATGATTTATCACTATCATTTTTTAAATAATGATCTTTATCACATTGCCAGCAAAACATTAATCCTTGCTCAATCGTTAATGTAAAAAATAAATTTAAGTGAAATCACTCTTTTTTCTTATTCCGATTCTTTTTATTTTGCAAGGATGTTACAGTTTCAAAGGTATAAATATCCCAACAGACGTAACAACCTATTTTGTGGATAATTTTCAAAACGATGCCATCGGTGCGCCCGGTGACTTACATCAACGATTTACTGAAGGGCTCAGGGCCAAGATAAGGAATGAATCCCGACTAACTTATAATGAGCAAAATCCAGATATCGAATTTTCTGGTCGTATGGTAAGATTTGCAATATCTCCAGAAGCTCCGCAAGCTGGAAATACTGTGGCATTAAACAAATTTGAAATCACGGTGTCAGTTGATTATTTCAACAATAAAGATGAATCTAAGAATTGGAAATCAAAACAATTTACATTTTTCAGGACTTTCGAAAGTGACAAGGATTTCATAAGCATACAGGATGCCTTAATCGATGAAATCTTCAAACAACTCTACGAAAATGTATTTAATGAAGCCTTTACCGGTTGGTAAGTTTTACACTTATTCTAAGAACAAATAAAAGACTTGTCCTTGGTTGCAAATTTATGAAGGTTTGATTACAAAGACCATAACACCGCATTGGCTATCGTATTTACCTTTTGCAAATTCAAATTCTTTTGCCTTTCTAAGTGCTAATGATACAAGGCTTTTCTTAGCAATTGTGGACAGATTTCCATTAAATTCTGCTGAGGTGACTATACCTTCTTTATTGACACAGAAGTTAATAGTAACTTTTCCATTCTCATCTGCCAATATCAAAATGCTGGGTACTTCGGTAATTTTTCGTTTGCCCAATTCTTGACCATAAATTTGAACAACCAATTCTTCATCGATTTTCAAACTATTGACAGTATCATCATTTTTAGGCAAGTTATCATTAACTACAACTGGCTCAGAATCATCAACTACACGTACCACAGATTCTCCTTCTGAACTTGTTTGAGTTTCGGTTTGAGCATTGGAAGTCTGGGTTGAATTTGAATTTGAATTTGGAGTTGGTGTTGGTGTTGTGTCAGGATCTTTTGTACCTTGAGATAATACTTCATTTTCTCCCAATTCATTTGGATTTTGATTATCTGATGTTGTATTTGTATTAGGTGTTGGTGTTACTCCTGTGTCTTCTGTCTTTGGTTTTGGTTTTGAACCACAAAGATTTCTTGCTTTTACTTCGGCAGAAGCACTACCATGATTCATTGCTGCTTCATAATCATGACAAGCTTTTAGCAACTGGTCGTCGCCTTCATAAACGCCAGCTCTCCACTCATAATAACTTGCATTCTTGTTATCAAGCGCAATGGCTGCCGTTAAACTGTTTATGGCAGCAGCTTCATTTCCCATTTGGGCAAAAGATCTACCCAAAAGTGCAGCAGCATCTGCATTGATACCCTTCAAATCTATACTCTGTAAAGCATCTGCTTTTGCTCCTTTATATGCAGCCATGGCATATTTTGCCCAACCACGGTGGATCAATGCATCTTTATATCCAGGATCCTTATTAATTACCTGATTATATTGAGAAATTGCTTCATCATACCTGCCAGTTTCATACAGATATTCTGCTTTTACATACAAAAATCCTGTTTCTTCATCTAAAGTTTGGCCATACAGACTGTTTATACAAAACACTCCGAAAATCAGGTATAACAATTTTAGTGATGATTTCATTTTAAACTCATTTATATTATAATAAAGACAAAATCTACGATAATATTGTTAGTTAAGGAATCTTTAATTAAATAAAATTACTTTTTTTTCGCACCAGGCTTAGCCGTAGATGCTTTTTTAGGGCTTTCCTTTTTCTTAAACGCATCAGGTATTTCTGCTTCTATCCAAGATTTCACTTCTTCAAGGCTAACCGTCTGCAAGTATGCATCTTCGATCTTTTGGCCATCCTTTTTAGGAAGTTTGAGATTATTTTTACCAAACTTCAAATATGGTCCCCATCTACCATTTTCTATAGAAATCTTTTCTGAAGGCCATTGCTGAATATATCTATTGGCTTCTTTGTCTACCTTAATATCTATCAATTCTATCGCCTGTTCTACTGTGATTGTTTCCAATTTGAACCTTACGGGAATATTGATAAACATATCATTCCACTTTACAAATGGACCAAATCTACCTTTACCTTTTGTAATAGGAAGTTCTTTATAATATCCGATTGGGGCATTCTCATCCAATTTGGCTTCGATGAGTACTTTGACTTCATCCATTGTGACAACCATAGGATCCATGCTTCGTGGTAAATTTACAAACAACTCGCCATTCTTCACATATGGGCCGAATCTACCAGTATTAACTGTTACTTCTTCATTGTTCAGTTGGCCAATCGTACGCGGTAGTTTGAAGAGTTCCATCGCTTCATCATAGGTGATTGTCTCCATGGATTGACCTGGCTTAAGATTAGCAAATCTCGGCTTCTCACCTTCTTTTACTTCTTCGCGATCGCCTATCTGTATAACGGGACCAAACCTCGTCATCTGCGCAATGACCGAATATCCTGTGAGTGGATCCTTACCCAATTCGCGCTTGCCTTTGGCTCTTTCAGCATTTTCAAGTGTAGAGCCCACTGTTTCATGAAAAGGACCGTAAAATTTCTTCAACATTCCTTTCCAATCCAAGCCATCAGTAGCGATTTTATCCAACTGATCTTCTACATTGGCCGTAAAACCGTAATCCATGATCGTGCTGAAATGCTCCGAAAGGAAATCACTCACTACCATACCTAAATCTGAAGGATACAAACAATTTTTTGTAGTACCCGTTATTTCTGTTTTGGTTTTTGACGAAATTGACCTATCTTTTAGTACAAGATGCCTGAATTCTCTGATGCTTCCTTCCCTACTCTCTTTGGTGACGTATCCTCGTTCGTCTTCCATGATTTTGGTAATGGTCGGTGCATAAGTTGACGGTCTTCCTATACCCAGCTCTTCCAATTTTTTCACCAGACTTGCTTCTGTATATCTACCTGCAGGTCTTGTAAAACTTTGAGTTGCTTCCATGACATTTAAGTCAAGCAACTGATTTATTTTCAATGGTGGCAACATGCCTTTTACATCATCGTCTTCGTCGTCATCTGTCGATTCCAGATATACTTTCAAAAAACCATCAAATTTTAAAACTTCACCCACAGCTTCCAATTGCTTGCCAGCCATAGTAGAAATATTGATTTTTACAACGGTTTTTTCCAGCTCTGCTTCCGACATTTGTGAAGCAATCGTGCGTTTCCAAATCAACTCATACAATCTCATCTGATCTCTATCTGGGCCAATGTTTTTGCGCTCTATATAAGTAGGTCTTATGGCTTCGTGTGCTTCCTGCGCATTGGCTGTTTTGGACTTGTAACGTCTGGTATGTAGATATTTCGAACCAAAACTCGTTTCTATCTCTTGGGCAATTGTTGTTAAAGCGGTTTCACTAAGGTTGGAAGAGTCTGTTCTCATATAGGTGATGAGACCTTCTTCATACAATCTCTGCGCCGTGGACATCGTCCTATTCACAGAAAAACCCAGCTTTCTACTCGCTTCCTGTTGTAAGGTAGATGTAGTAAACGGTGGTGCAGGAAATCTTTTAGATGGTTTTTTCTCTATGCTATTGATAGTAAATGATGCGCCATTTGATTTATTTAAGAAATCTGTGGCTTCCTGTTCATTATCTAACCTTGTAGTGTATTCTGCTTTCAATGCCGTCATCTCACCTCGATCATTCTTCACATCAAAGACGGCCGTCACCTTAAAAAATGGTACTGCTTCGAAATTTTGTATCTCGCGCTCACGCTCTACGATCAGCCCGACGGCCAGCCCCGCTTTCTCCTCAAGGAGGCCGATCTCGGCGACAACAGCCTGAAGCTGATTGCCGCCAATGCCGAACAGGAAGAAGCGCAGGAAGAAATCGAAGTCGATTACAACGGCGACATCATCGATGTCGGCTTCAACGTTGGTTATCTGCTCGAT
>CALFYH010000085.1 GCA_937952155.1 uncultured Saprospiraceae bacterium | reverse complement strand
CCGACTTCAAAAGAATTTCAGAAAAAAAGGGATATAAATCCCAAAGGTTAAGTTTAAAAAATGATTTAAAAAATAATTTAGAAAATGAGTTCGATAGATAAATATTTAGTCAAGGCACTAGATGCCTATCCATACAATCTGGAAGAAGCTATAGAATCCTTGGATTATGCTCTTTCAGGAGACCACAACAACGCTGCAACACTCTGCCTATATGGTAGGGTGTATGCAGAACAGTTGCAAGATTATGACACTGCAAAAACCTATTTCCAAGATGCCTTAGCAGCAGATATGAAGGCCGTTTTTATATATCCATATTTTATCCAACTTTTAATAGATTTTGATGAAGATGTTGAAGCAGAAAAGTTGATAGATTTTGCATTGACTGTCAAAGGAATTGACAAACCTTTGATCCTATCTAAATTAATCCTTCTTAAAGAAAAGCAGATGCTTTACAAAGAAGTAAAACATAGCATCAAGAAACTAAAGTCAATAGCTCTAAATGATGATTATCAACACTTTATAGACAAAACTGAAGCTAGGATTAAAGAAAAGAAGAAACTGAAAGGTATTTCGATCGCCATATAAAAATGGTATTCAAAAAAGCTCTACAATTGCGAAAACATTGTAAAGCTTTTATTAATATCATCTTATTAATTAGAGATTTACATCTTTACAAACTTTGCTTTATATGCTGTCTTGTCACCAATAATTTGTATTATATAAAAACCTGACGATAGGCTACTTACATCAATCTGCCGATTTGATCCCGCTTGCAATCCAGTTGTCATAGCAATTTTACCACTTTCATTATAGATGATGATTTGTGCATCTTTAAATGAATTATTTGAGCTAGTAATGTGGATAATATCGTTGGTTGGATTCGGATATAGGCTAATAGGATTCTCATCCGGGTCGTAAGTAGAAACAGGTTTACCTATTGGTGTGATGACTTCATTTGTGATGACAGGTTCATTGAAATCAAAGAAAATACCTGCCAAATTACTGACATCTTGGTTGCGTTCGGTACTGCGATTCAAAGCAATTTCAAACTTAATAAATCCATGTGACAACGGCTCATTTTTAAAACTGTCCACCAGCATGATATGATCGAAAGTAACATTCAAAACGCCATTTTCTACACTCCAAGTATATTCATGCGATGCGGCCACAGGCACTAAAGAAGTAACATCAAACTTGGAACTTATAGGATCTTGGATTTTTACGGTAAATGCTGTATCGGTACCTGTATTTTGGAATCGAATCAAATATTCAACTTTGTCTCCTTGCTCTACATATTCCTTATTTTTCACGCCATTTACAAAAATGGATTTGTCATTTGGATCATAGGAACCCACATTTTCCTGACAATCTAGATACGTAACTCTTGATGTGATTTCATTACAGTTTTTCGTGCTAGATGTGGCGTCGATCTCCATACAATGTTCTTGTCCTAAAGCAGCATCACAGCTCAGATTGATTTTTATAGAAAAACTTGTACATTCTCCCGCTTTCAAATTTTTGATATCTAAAACTAATTCATCCCCGATATGTGAAACTATAGGCACACTCGTCTCTTTTAGGTCAAAATATGGATCCAATTTTACCTTGGCCACTACATCTTCGGCTTCGATATTGCCATTATTGCACACTTGCCCATAATAAGTATTGTCAAAACATCTGCGAAGAAATGGTGCCGAAATCGACGCTTCCACATCCGCACAATATTTTTTGGCCTTGAGTGGAATAGATAATTCGGTATAGTCATCATCTAATGTGACGTCATAAAACTCCTGACATGTTTCGTATAAACGCTCATTAATGACAAGAGAAACTTTGTTTTGAGTCGTATGTAACCTAAATAATGCCTCTCCATTATCATCC
Organism: uncultured Saprospiraceae bacterium; assembly: GCA_937952155.1. Taxonomy (GTDB): domain Bacteria; phylum Bacteroidota; class Bacteroidia; order Chitinophagales; family Saprospiraceae; genus OLB9. The sequence goes on along the minus strand of CALFYH010000085.1, from coordinate 9,390 downwards.
AGTTCGCGCGCATAAAGGTCATTCACCACTACTTTTCCTATCGGTACAGATGGCTCACCATTATCTCTTAGACAGTTTTTATTGAGATCATCATACACAATTACTTTGAGTCTTTTGGGTGCTGCCAATTGTGGCTTATACTTCAATATACCCATTCCTGTGGTAGCCAAATATATATAATTATCATAACTTACATTAAGGTCATTAATGCTCACTAACTCAGGAAAATCGGGTGTAATATCTACCCAATTTTGGCCATCGTCTGAAGACATTTGAATAGACTTTTCTGAGTATAAATATATATTGCCCAAATGATCCGCTTTTATAAAAACAGGCCCGTTGTTTTCAAACCCATCTAATTGCTTAGAAATAAATGTTTCGCCATAATCATAAGAAGTTTCAAGCATGTATGGCCAACTTTCTGTTTTTAAAGTGTACAATATACTGCCATCGTAGGATGTAATAAATTGGCCAAAATTTGAATTAACATTTGAATTAATAGGTTTACTTTCTTGAGTAATCAAATTGTATTTTGATATAGCTGTAGCATTAAAGTTATCAAAATAATAAATGTCCATTCTCTCAGAATATTGGACAGAATATGCATAATACCCAAAAAGATCAAAATCAACAAATTTGCTGTCCCATTTTTCACCATAATCATTGGAAAAATAGATTGAATCAAGTCCAAATATAAATAATTTTCCATTTTTTCCGATATATTCAAATCATAGTAAAAGTTTACTTTTTGATTTGATTTATTCCAGTTTTTGCCATTATCCTTAGATTTAAATATATTGTCATTAGATAAAGCTATAATTTCTCCGTTAGATATGTTGAAAAATTCGTAAATATATTCATTCAAATCATTTCCAAATTTTATTTTTTGCCAATCTTGTATAGTGTTTTTATTTTTGAAGTTATAATTACATTCACTTATAGAAATATTTTCATCAATACCCGCAAATACTTTTTCTGCATGGTAGGAACCTATTTCATTATCTATTTTTTGTAAGATTGGATTTTGAATAGTAGATATAAATATGTGCGGAATACACTTTTCGATATTAGCACCTAATGCAAATATGCCAGCTTTTGAAGTAGACATAAATGTAATATAGTCAATATTAAGGTCCATTTTTGTAAACGTATTACCATTATCAGAAGACCTGTACACATCTTTTTCAATCTTATAAAATAAATTACCATCATGCCCAAGATTAAAATAAGTCAAATTCTTATCAGTTGATAAAGGCAATTTATTCCATGTTGTACCACCATCATCTGTGTAAGCCGTATTACTAAAAATTCTATTATTCTTCCTGATAAAAGAACCTCTAGAATCAATTGCCTTTTTGTTTCCCACAAAACTCAAGTCTGCTGTAAATTCTCATATTTCATAGGACGCATCATGGGTATTTGATACAAAGTGTATTACATAGTTTATTCCATTTTCATCCTGGCTAGGCAGCAACACAGGTGAATAAGTCCACCATTCATGGTTCATTTTTAGGTTACCCAAATTAGAATATAAAGAAAGATTTCTATATGTACTTATTAGCAAGTCACCATTGTACAAAAAGGCAATATCTCTAATATTGTCATCTTTTTCAATGGTAATAAATTTCACAAATTCGGACTTTACTTTATCAAAACAATATACATTACGGTTAAAAAAACAGAATACTTTTCCATTTTTATCTTCTTCAAAATTATTATTATCAGAATAAAAATAAACAACTTCTCGAAAAGATTTATCTATAACCCAAGATAATCCATTGTCCTTGGATATAGCCATTTCTTTTGTGATACTTATCAAACCAAATAAAGTTCCATCACTAGATTGATAAAGCAATTCTACTGCTTGCTTATGTGGCGTGTTAATTTGTTTCCAATCTTTACTTTGGGTATAAACATTAAAAGTGACAAAAAGCAAAATAATTTGTAAAATCCATGTTTTCATAAGAATAAGTTTTAAAATATTAATTTCAATAAAATTTGTACCTTTCGTTTTCTGTCAACAAATATAATTCTTTTATTTGAAATCTCAAAATAAATTTGGTGTTTCTTGGAATAAAATTACATTTTAAATTAATAATCTTAGTCCTGTCAATTAGGGGGCCCGATCATTAAAATCACTATATTTGATATTAAAATTATCTGCTACTCTTTTAGTAAAGTCATAATAATCATTGTCACGTTCTTTAAATAGAAAAGGAGTGCCGTTGAAGTAATATTTTTGAACGAAAGAAGTTCTATCATCTTCATTTGATATTTTCAAAAGTTCTTCTTTATACTCTTCAATTGTCATTTATTCGTTTAATTTTTTCAGCTTGAAGCTAACTTGTCTATATGCGACACAAATATATCCCAACTTCCTCTTTTTTAACTTTCTTATCACTTTTATCTATTCTGCAATTGACACAAAATACCTAAAACTGATACTAATTTCGAAGCCTAGTATTTATTAGCGTCAGCAGTTACTTTTCATAAAATGTATGCGTTAGCCTTTAATCCTGAGTTTCTTCAAAAAATCCCACACTACCTCCTACCCAATCTTTGTCTTTATTGTATTTGACACCGATCATTTTCCCCTTAGAAAGTCGCACGAGATTATTGACGATAAATGGCTTTTCGACTTCTTTTGGCCACAGCATGAGCATACGGATTTCTACCTTTACAGGATCATTGGGTGATTTGAGCACTGGTTCATAAGTGACCTTGCGCTGGAGGATATAGTTAGATTTATCTTGGATTTGGTCGATATCTTCACGCGTCACATCTATGATGACTCCTGTTCCAGCAAATGAAAACAGTGGCTTCAGTACATAATTTTCTAGGTCGGTTGGTATCTCTTTCAATTCATGTAAAAAGTAGGTTTCTGGTACATATTTATTTACAAGATAAGGCATTATATATTTGCTAATCCTATAAAACCAATTCGGATGGCCTATCCATTCTACATCTAGATCATCTGTAAATTTGAAATTCAACTTCAAGTCCGGCCTTTGATACAATTCATCAAAAATGACGCGATTGTATATTTTTTCTATTCTGATTTTTTCGCCAGATTTGTTGGTATAAAATAATTGCCTACCTTCTTTGATCACTTCTGTCACACACACTACAGGTATCCCAAGCTCTACAGATGTACTCAACATGTCAATGTAGGTATTTTGCAACTCTGGCTCGATCTCCAACAATACCACATGCTTGGGATCAGAATCTCCTACTATCGTATCGTAAAGTACCTTTTTATAGCTTTCTCTAGTAAATCCATTGAAAAAGCTGGTAAGACTATCTGGCAAATCATAATAAAGGTGATAAGCTCGGCTCACCATGTATTGAAAAAAATAAACAGATGGAAAACCTTGTATTTCAATCAATTGTGGAAATGGGTCGCCATTTTCATCAAGGCAAACACCAAAATCCATTTGCAAAAATGTGGTATGCTCATCTTCATTGGGTACGATCAAGCTGTCATTATAGAGCGCACCTTGGGTAAACTCCTTGATGTCTGGTCTTACCACAACTTCGCTTATCTGCGCACATGCCTCGAGCAAACGTTCCTTCAAGATAGCAGGTATGAAAAATGGCGTCTCTGCTTCTCTGAAATTTGGTTTCAGATTATACATTGCTGCCAAGCCTGTTTTGAAGGCTTGATACTTTTCTTCTGTAAACTTCTTATTGAAGTCTTCCCTAATATGTGGAATCATACCAAAACTGCATTTTGCTCAAAAATCGTATCCATGGCATTTTCGATAAATAAAGGCAAGATGGTATTGTGCGTCAACTCTATCTTATCTGGGTCATCGATGTGATCCATCATGGTATCATATTTGGCTTGACCAAAGTTTTTGATCACGGTTTCTCTGATTTCAGGCTTCTCAAAATGGATTTTCATACCGATTGGGTCCGCTTCAGGATGAAATTGGGTACCAATAAATTCGTCTGAGAATCTGACCGCCATGATGGCTCGTTCGTATTCGACATGCGACCTTATTTTTTCAAGAGCCAGTATCTTGGCACCATGCATACGGAAAACATCCAAGTCTGGTTGTATCAATTGGAAATCGCGGCTATCTACAGCATACATCGGATCAGGCAGACTACCGAAAATGGGATCATTCTCACCAAACTTAGTCAAATGTACAGGCATGATACCAAATGAGGTAGATTTTCGTGGTGCCAATGTGCCCAGTTCAAAGAAATTACAAGCCATCTGAAATGAATGGCAGATAAAAAACATGTATTTTTTACCAAACTGGTTTGAAAGATTATGCTCCCAGATGTCACCGATCAGATTGTACCATGCTTTATCCCATATCCCATCACCTTCGAGTGGATTGCCTGGCCCGCCACTGGAGATATATACGTCATAACTCAAATCTGGCAACTCATTTTTGCTTCTAACATCAAATTCATCAATGTCAAAAGCACTGCTGTACATAGCTGCAATGTCTCGAATACAACGCATTCCTTGATTGGGCCTGCCCGCATTCATATCAAGTATTGCCAATCTTAATCTATCCTCCATGACTATAATTGTCCTATCAAATGACGATAAAATTTACGCCTTTTTACTTACAGGCTTTTTTGCGGGTGCAAATATATCACTAATAAATGATCCCCAAGTCAAATTCATCTGATTTGCTTTATGATTTTGTGCTTTTTCTATGGCCATATTCGCTGCATTCTCTACGATCCAGTCAAAATTTGCCTGCCCAACAGAATTGATATCTGCATCAGGCGCAGGATTACAAAAGTCAATAGCTATAGGAATTCCATCTCTGACTGCAAACTCTACTGTATTGAAATCATAACCCAAACCTCGACAAAGTGTCTTGGTATATTGTTCAACAGTAGCCAACAATTTTTTGTCTTTTGTCGGATTATCTACTACATATCTAAGATGATGCGGATTGCGTGGCTCATAAGGCATGATATGCACTCTATCACCTGCTAAATAATAGCAACGGAAATAATGATCAAATACGATTTCCTCTTGAAGAAGCATAACCAATTGGCCAGTTTCTGCATGTTTTGTCCAAAGATCTTCTGGACTAGTCACCTTATACACACTCTTCCATCCACCACCTGAATGTGGTTTCATATATGCTGGAAATTTGATATAATCAAAGATTCTTTCCCAATCGGTCGGATATTTTAGGTTGCGAAATGATTGTTCTGAAGTATCATCAGGGCGCTCATAAGAAGGCAATAAAACTGTATTTGGCACGGGCACACCCAAAGTTTTAGAAAGACAATTATTAAAAAACTTCTCATCTGCACTCCACCAAAACGGATTATTGACTACGGCAGTACCCATCAATGCTGCATTTTTCAAGAATGCTCTATAAAACGGTACATCTTGTGATATTCTGTCGATAATGACATCATATTGTGATGGATCCGCCTGCTCTACCACATCTATTTGAACTGCTTCTGCTACAATACCTTTCACTTTCTTGGAATTCACGCGCTCTACAAAAGCCTGTGGGAAAGTGTTTTCTTTACCAAATAAGATACCTATCTTCTTCATCCTGCTCTGAATTTATTTTTGTTTTTAATTTTGAATTTGTTAAGATTGCTTGCAAATATTCAACATTGGATCGGATAATCCAACAATTTTATAATAAAATTAAAAATATTTCTTCTTGAGTAATCTAACATATAGATATTTTGCAAAAGTGACAAATATTATTTGGTAATGATCTATGATTTCTTTTTTTTATTGAGTACTAAAAATGATGTACATTGACAAGTGGAAATATTATTCTCCGCCTTACTTCACTTCCAAAATTTCAAATCTTTTCAAAAAATCCGGATCAAAATCTGCACCATGACCTGGTGTATCATCAACAGTTACTTCCCAATCCTTGTGGTAGGTCATACCGCCAATGACTGGATCTTCTGACAGCATCAGCGGACTATCTAGGTCATGATAAATGATGTGATCCCAAGCCATATCAAAATGGACTAATGCCGTGATACCAAGCCTTGACTCCGAAAACGAACCGGTCTGGCAATACACACCAGCTGCTTGCGCAATTGCTGCCACCTTCATCGAATTGCAGATTCCACCAGATTTGCCTAGTTTTATATTGATCAAGTGGGCGGCATGTTGACTTAGCACCTTATACGCATCTTTGTGATTAAAGACAGATTCGTCTGCCATGATCGGAATAGGGCTTCCTGCTGTAAGCCGTGCCTGATCTACTGTATTACCAGCTAAAACAGGCTCTTCACAGTGTTCTATATTGAGGTCTTTCATGCCTTCGAGTGCCCTTTTAGCATCCAGATAATTCCATCCTTGATTGGCATCCACACGCAGCGGCAATTCATCTCCTACAGCCTCTCTGATAGCCACCATACGGGCCACATCATTTGAGTATCCGCGATCACCGAGTTTCACCTTCAGTACTGGAAAACCCATTTCCTTAAATTTGATGGCTTTTTCTGCCATTTTGTCTTTGGCTAGTAAGCTCACCGTATTATCAGTATAGATTTTTTTGTCCCGATCACCTTGCAAAAAAGCATACAAAGGTAAATTATCCATTTTTGACACCAAATCATACAATGCCATATCAAAAGCACATTTTACCGAGGCATTTCCGACTATCATTCGATCCATCAGAGCAATATGTTTGTGAATCTCTCGTGGATCCGCTCCGATCAGCGCCGCAGCCAAATCCTTGGCAAATGCCACAGTTCCCGTTTGGGTCTCGCCGTGGATAGATCGGTATGGACAACACTCTCCTACTCCATAAGTGCCATCCGAATTATAAATCTTCACAACTGTATTGCGTGCATGAGTGAGTGCTCCTTTCGAGATTACAAATGGTTCGTGCAGCTTGATCTGTGTAGGGATAATCTCAATTTTATGAATTTTGCTTGGTTTCATCTCTTGTATTGTATTAGAATTGCTTACAAAAGTAATAGAAAAGTGATGTTATCTACAATTGTGCGTTAATAATTCGCAATCTGGTTGTCACTTTTCGTGTTATAACAATAATTTGTACCTTTGCCCACCAATTTCTAGCATGGCTCGACAAAAAGAATGTACATTACTAGTACCAGCATATAATCCATCCAATGGTTGGGAACATGCTTTTTTGGAAGGCTACACCAATTTTTGTAAAGCCATAGATACCAAGCTTCCCGTAATTTTGATTAATGATGGAAGTAGTAATGATATCTCTGCCGGCGTCAGTTTTTTACAAGAAAAGATAGGAAAAGAATTTAATTACTTAAGTTATCCAAAAAACCATGGTAAAGGCGGCGCATTAAAATTCGGAGCAGCAAATTGTCCTACATCTAGTATTATGTTTACTGATATTGACTTTCCATATAGTATAGATAGTATGAAAGATATATGGCTAACCAGTAATAAACAAGCAGGAATCATCACAGGTTACCGTGAAAAAGAATACTATTCGGATGTTTCCAATTGGCGAACATTGCTTTCCAAAGGATTGCGGGTACTTAATAAAACTATATTGTCGCTGCCCGTAAACGACACACAATGTGGTCTAAAAGCCTTTGATGATGAAGTCAAAGAAATCCTTCTACAATGTGAGACTGATCGATTTTTGATAGATTTAGAATTGCTACTTGCTGTCAATAAAAGGTCAATTCCCATTACGCCCGTGGCTGTCAAACTACGGGAAGATATTGATTTCACAAAATTCAACTCTACTGTTTTGCTAAAAGAAGCATTTAACTTTGTAAAAATATTGGTAAAATATTGGTAAAATATTGGTAAAATATCGGTTCTAATTCCAATCTTTTTAATATTTTTGGCTGATATTTAAAAATCTTATGAAGATAAATAATATTTGGCCAAAAGCTGCATTGCTATTTGCAATTGCTATTACATTAAGTATTTCTTATAAAAACATAAAACACCCAGGAAATCTCATCTGGTCGGACATGGAAGGATATTACACCTATCTACCATCTATATACATCTATGGTGATTTTGTAAAAGAGGCTGTAAGAGATACCAATTACATCAGACCTTATAAGGATACTCAAAAAATTTATAGCAAATATACTTGCGGCGTTGCAATCCTTGAGATGCCATTTTTCTTAGCTGCTCATGCAGTGGCTGGATTAAGAGGAGAATATCAAGACGGCAAAAGTCCCATATACGGCCGTGGACTGGCGTTTGCAGGGCTATTTTATTTGTGGCTTGGCATGTTTTTTCTATACAAATTGGGCATAAGATATTATGAGAAAAAATGGGTTATCATATCCATCATAAGTATATTTCTGGGTACCAACTTATATTATTATACATTTTTTCAACCAGCGATGTCGCATGCCTTTAGTTTTGGAATCATTTCCATATTTTTATATGTGACAGACACGATTTTTATCAAAAACAAAAGAGTCAACAATCCATTGACTACATGGATGATATATGGTTTTGTGATGGGTTTGATTATTTTGATCAGGCCAACAAATATAATCCTTCTGATCTTGCCATTATATATATGGTACAAAGACGAAAATGAAAAACTGCAATGGATAAGACAGCACTTGATACCGCTTCTGATTACTGCTATTACTGCTTTTATTACATTTTTACCCCAATTTTTATACTGGAAATACATTTCGGGTGATTGGATAATTTATTCCTATGGAGACGAGTCGTTCAAATTTTGGAAAGAACCAAAACTTTTCAGGGTATTATTTGACGCTTGGAATGGATGGATACTTTACAGTCCTATTGTATTGTTGCCTCTATATTTTTTGTTCAAAGGAAGAAATTCAAACCAAAACTACGAAAGAGCATATTTGATCATTTTTGCATTGGCAACTTACATTTTTGCTAGTTGGTGGGCTTGGTGGTTTGGTGGTGCATTCGGGCATAGAAGCTATGTTGAGCTTTAAACCTTGTTAGTTTTACCTTTAGCAGGATTGCTTCAACTTATAGAAAAAAATAAGTTCTATTCCTATGTCATGTTGGCTGTTTTAGTAATTTTATGCTATTACAACCTTGGGCTAACTTATGCTTATCAGCCTCCTTGGGATGGCGATAATTGGACATACGAGAGTGTAATTTACCAAGTAAAGAAAATATTTTTTCTTGCTAAATAGCTTGAATCTTAAATACCTTTGATTTGAATACTTTCCTTACCTTTACCAATCAAAAATAGTAATTTTCATTAGGATCAAATGAGTTTAAGCAAGGTAAGTACAGAAAACAAATGGTATTTTTTAATAGGACTAATTCTTTTTTTCTTAGTGGCCAAAGAAGCTTATGTCCTTCCGTTGACCCATGATGAAGGAAATACCATCCATTGCAGCACCACTTCGCTCAAGGATATTGTGTCTTATGCTGACCCTGTACCAAATAATCATATCCTAAACACACTACTTATT
>CALFYH010000084.1 GCA_937952155.1 uncultured Saprospiraceae bacterium | reverse complement strand
CCTACACGACGCTCTTCCGATCTCTTTGACCATGATTCTATTGGCAAGCTCATGTGCATATTCAGCTTCAGGCTCTATGATTTCATCTATTTGCATGGCTTCCAGCACAGTTTTGTGTACAGGAGTAAGAGACCTTGCTATGATTCTGCCTTTGAAATGCTTTTTTATCAAAGCCGTAGTAGTGATGGAAGCACCTACATTCTCACCGATCGCAATTACTACGATATCACTGTCATCTACGGGTAAGTGATTTATTGATGATTCATCACTTGTATCAAGACCGATGACGTGAGGTACTTTTCTTTGAATCGCTTCCACTTTTGATGGATTTTTGTCCACTCCAAAAACTTCATGTCCATCTTGGGTAAGCGCTATTGCTAAGTTACCACCAAAGTTTCCTAACCCAATTACAATAATTTTCTTTCTCATAAACCGTGATCTAAATTAATTGATAAATACATTTTCTTTAGGATAATAAGGTTCACAACCTTTTTGGTCATCGAATATCATACTGAATAGACCAATCAGGAAGGTAAGAAAACTCACTCTACCCAAAAACATCAGCATGATTAATGTTATATGACTAAACTCCAATAATTTAGGAGTGATACCAACACTCAATCCTACAGTAGAGTAGGCTGATATACACTCAAATAGGATATCTTTGAATAATAATTCTGGTTGCATGAACGAAATAAGGAACGTACCAAAACTGATTGCAAATATGGACAATAAGATAACTGCATTCACTTGATTTACAGCAGATACAGGAATTTCTTTATTTCTAACAATTATTTTTTCTCTTCCTCTGATTTGGTTCCATAGATTGATCAGTGCTACGGCAAAAGTTGTGGTCTTGATACCACCACCTGTAGAACCTGGAGAAGCTCCGATCCACATGAGTGCCATCGTAAGCATGATGGCTGGTAAGCCTAATTCTGCCATATTTACATTGTTAAACCCTGCAGTTCTTGGCGTAGTAGAATTAAAAAATGAAACCATTATTTTGCCGAACAAGCTATGATCTTTCAAGGTTCCATTATATTCAGAAATCATAAATAAAGCGGTCCCTGCAACCAACAAGATTGAAGTGGTGATTAAAATAATTCTGCTATTAGTAGATGTTCGTGTCAGTTCCTTTTTATATTCAATACCTAGAATTCTGATTTTAGAAAGCTTATGTAGGAAAAAGTTCTTGAACTGTAAATAATGATTGATCATCACGGAATATCCAAGACCACCAGAAATAATTAGCCATGCTATCAAAGTATGAAAGAAGTAATTGTACCGAACAGATTCCTCATAAAGCGAGTTGCTTAATGTTGAAAATCCACCATTACAAAATGCAGAAACCGCGTGGAATAATGCAAAAAATGCAGGATTATCTGTAACACCAGGTTCGCCTAGTATGGAAATGTAGATTAAAATTGCACCAATGGATTCTATGAGTAATGTCAAAAATATAATCTTAAAAAGGGTACTAAAAGTATTGTTGTTGTCTAGCTCTTTGATCATATCACTCACCATCATTCTATTGCGAAAAGTAGAAGAAGACTTGAATACTAAGGCAAAAATATTGGTTACTGTAAGAACGCCCAAACCACCAAGTTGTAGTAGAATAACAATGATGGATTGTCCAAATAAGGTGAAATCTTTACCAGTATCTAGAATAGCTAATCCCGTCACAGTCACAGCACTTGTTGATGTAAATAGTGCTTGTAGGAAAGTCACATTTTTATTGGCTGCTGCAGGCAACATTAGCATAAATGTGCCGAAAAGAATCAGAAAAATGAAACTCAGCACAAATAATAGCGCTGGGTGTAAGTTGGTATTTCCTAAGCTTGCAATTTTGAAAGAAATGGCAATAAAGCCCACAAAAACAGCTAAAAACAAACGATATCCTTCTACATCAAATGTTGAATTAAGCATACTTGTCAGCCATAGAAATGACATAAATAGGTATGCAGCTGATATAATTAAAAAAATCAATCTGGCGATTTTAATAAGTAAGTTT
>CALFYH010000083.1 GCA_937952155.1 uncultured Saprospiraceae bacterium | reverse complement strand
TTCAAATTGACACTGCTTGGTTCATTGACACAAAAGCTATCTTTCGTCACTACATCAAAATCAAAGGCAAACACATTCACCTGTATTGTATCTGTATCATCACATCCAAAATTGTCCACACCTTTTACAATAAATAGGGTATTTGTATCAACTACTGCGCTATAATCTGGTCCTGAAGCAATACTTTTTCCATTACCGTCAAACCATTCATATTGAGCATTTTGGACATTTGAATTTACCTTCAATTTTACAGTATCGCCTTTACAAAGTAGCAGATCAGGATTTTCTGCAATTTGTATTTGCGGATTTATCGTGATGGTTTTTTGTACATCTTTAAAAGGACATACATTGGTGATATTGGACAGCGTGATTGTATAAGTGCCAGCATCTGGATAAACATAACAAGGTATAGTATCCAGAGATTTATCATCGGTAGTGGTCAAATCACCAAAATTCCAAACATTGAAGCCTTCGAAAGTATTAAGGTTTTTAAAACATACTTTGTATTCACCACATTCCGTAAGAGTAAAACTAAAATCTGTCACCGGATTATTTTCAATATTGAATGTTACAGAATCTCTCAATTTACACCCAAATTGGTTTTCTACATTATAAAACAGTACAAAAGAGCCAGTTTCATCAGGTCCTACTCCGATAGTCGGATCAGATGTATTGCCACCCGATATCAGATGCGGATTGGATTCCCAAGTGTAGGTGTTTTGATGATAATTTACAAGATTGAGCGTAATGATTTTAGTTGTGTCACTTCTGCATATTCTGAAAGGTGATAAATCATCGATACGTGGCAACTCATTTTTTACGGTGATCACAGCAGGTTCAGTAGCACAAGCTTCACCAACGAAGGTCACGTAATATGTTTCTTCTTTCCCTGTGAATGACAAATCAACAGATTGACCTGTAGCTATGACGGGATCAATCGTAGGATCAGTACCCCAAGAATATACACCTTGCCCTACTCCTCCAGAAGCTGTCAATGTGATATTTCCATCACAAGTCACAGTATCTGCAAGTACCGACAAATTAATACCTGCAGCCAATGCAATCACATCAACACTGCCAGTTACCGTACATAAGCCATCTGTGACGGTAACATTGTAGGTTTGGTTTACATCTGTAATGACTTTAGGATTGGCAGGATCGGTTAGATCTAAGCCATCGGTCGGACTCCAAGTGTATGTCCATGCTGGATTACCATTTGTAATGATTTGTTTTTCGTCATTAGGGCACACTATTATTGGTCCCGCAACAAATTTAAGTGTAGCAAATGGACCTGCAAGATGTTCAGTTTTGATTATGTCAATACAACCATTTGCAAATGTTGTTTGCATTTCTATAAAAAGTATAGAATCTTTAGGAATTGTGACTTCGACAGAAGCTCCATTATAGACGTTTTGATTTGTAAATGTGCCGGCTAGCCACGAAATATCATTTGCGGCGATTCCATTTGACAAAGTATCCACGTATTGGATTCTTATTGTAATATTTTCATCATCGGGACATGATACCGGTGCAATAAGGAAGTCTGACTGTGGCACAAAATTACTCAGATCAAAGGTCTTGGTCAATGATGCTGAACAACCACCATCGAAAGTAGTCACTAAATTTACATCAAATTTTTCGGTATCTTGAGGCAAACTCAAATTGACTGGACTACCCGTGAAGGTTTGTGTACCTATATTCCATGCTGTATTAATAATAGAAGCAAATGGATTTAATGGTGCAGACAAATCGGTTAATGTAATCTCAGCAAGACCACTAGACGGGCATCCTACGAGTGCAAAATCAAAATCTAACTTCGGAATGATGTCGTCGATGCTGATAGTTTTTGAAAATTCGGATTTACATCCATTATCTGCAAATAGTTCGAGTTTTACTGTTACATCTCCTGTGGTAGAAAGTGGTACCTGAACATTTTTTCCTGTAAAGGTAGAAATAACGCCATTTTGTGTGATTGTCCAGTTCCATTGATTGAGTGCATACCCTGGTTCGTTAAACACCGAATTGTCATTTAATGCAATGGTGAGACTATCCTTATCAGCATTACAATCACTGAGTGTATATTTAAAATCAGGTAAAATAGTATTTTCGAATACAGAAACTTTTTTGACAATCGTATCGAAACATAGATCTGATCCACGAGTCACCATCAGTCTCACATCATAGACGCCTGATTTTGGAAAAGTAAATACCGGATCTTTGTCCGTAGATGAAAAGGCAGGATTTGTATTCGGATAATCAAAATTCCATTGATAACTATTGGCGGACAAGCTATTATTGTAAAATTCTACTCTAAGGCCATCACAATTTGATTCGGATGTAGTAAACTGAGCCAAAGGCGGCTGACTACAAATCCTAACGTTAAACTGAAAATCTCTCCTTACAATACCTATACGCACACCATTTCTATACTCTTCTACACAAATACCTACTAAAAACTGCCCGACTAGATTCGGATTTGCAGTCAAAACTCCAGTTTTGGGATCGATCCGAAGCGGTGTACCACCAAGCATATCATTGAGCGAATATGGCCCTATCCAATCTACAAAGTCGGCCGGATCAGTATATGGCGGAAAACTAATTGGGTCAGGATCAGAATCATTTTTGTTTGCACCAAGATTGGGAGTACATAAACGATAAACTAACGAATCACCATTAACATCCGTGGCAGAATGGTCAAATACCAAATCCTTATTGGCACAAATATATACATCAGGCCATTCCTTAAAAATAGGGCTGCTGTTATTTAATCTGAAGGCATCTTGTGTTATTGTAGTCCAATATGTTGCCCCAGTATTCAAGGGATCAGTAATATTTGCGAGCGTAGCGTTACGGCAACATCTTTGATAGGCAAACGTATAAAATTTCTTTGCTCTAGACAAGACAATTCTACCCAAGTACGTGGTTTGATGAACACAAACTTGTGTACCTTCGAATCCACAATCTGATCTAATGAACTCATTCAATGTATCAGAAACCATAAATGGAAGCTTCATATAACCATCGTAAAACTTATTTGGATCACTATTTAATCCACTCAAAAATTTGGCAGGCTGTCCTTGATCATCAAAAACATAAATACGTGCAGGATCATCAAATTCTGCCTCAGGTGAACCAAGATAGCAGTCTCTTCTTAAGACCAGCTTAATTTAAAAAGTATCACCCTTAATGTGCCTGTAAACCAGATTACCACCAATAATGTGTGTAGCGGAAACATGATCAATACTTGATGAGATAGTCCAAAAAACCAGCGTCATCAAGATAGACTTAAATAGGTTTTTAAAAGATATTACGTCCATATTTTTGGATTTTATCATTTTTGTAATTGGTTGGTTCTCGAAGCGCGTAAAATTTCTACCCTACGCTCCTTAGCTGCCTTTAAATTGTAAATTGAATTTCGTTCGTCACTTATATTTCCCGGAACGTCAGGTGGAGACAATTCCTTGCCAAAGGAAATATCCGTGATTTTCAGTTGACCAGATAAAAAATAACTTTTGAGCTCATCATTATCGAAAAAGATCATTTCATTTTTGACAGAATTCACCCTGCGCTGACCTAATGTCAAGTTGTACTTTGCATCTGCTCTCGGAGAAGCAAATCCTTTAAGTACTAATTCGACTTTATTGCCGGCTTCCAGTTCTTGAAGTAGATTATTGATAAAAAGCTTAAATTTGTCATATCCACCTTTTACATCACCTTCAAAGAATACTTCATAAGCTTCTTTAACTTCAGCTCTTTGATCTTCTCCTAATGGTTTAGCATATTTATCTTTATAAATTTCCTTTCTATCGATATAGTTAGTCACTAGATCGCCATATTTTGCTTTTGTGACGGTACTTTTGCTTGCGATATCAGGCAAATCATTATCAAAATAAAGTGATATTGGCAACAAATCCTGAAGTACAAACTTGTCAAGGAACATATCTTGTCTAATAAGTCCGGATTTTTCATAAGGTCGTGTGTCAATAAAAGCAACTGCATCTGTATATCCTTCTTTGCGAGCTATGATTTTGTATTGCTTGCCTCGATCAAGCATAAAGTTAAATTCATTAGACAAAGGGTTTAACTCGACGATTTCTTTGACTGACGAATCGCTCATATCGATCAATGTGACTGTCGTACCTTCTAATGGCAACTTACCAACCATAGTAAACGTGTAAACATCCAAGAGCATCATATCCGTGCTCAAATACATTTTTTTAACAATGGAGTCTGATACTTCGGCACCAATAGTCGAAAATCTAATGGTATCGGGAAAATAATTTTCTCTTTGTGCTACGATGAGATAGTTTCTATCTTCTGACAGTTCAAATTTATGTTCTATTCCATCATCATTTGTAACCCTTGCAAGCTCTACTCCTGTATCTTGATCTATCAAAATTACCGTTGCTTTCTTTAGGTCTCTGCCTGTGAGTTTATCATAAGTGAGTGCGTTTAAGTTCAGTTCCAATTTGATAATATCCATCTTGTAAATATCATAACAACAAGACTCAAAATAACTATCTAGATAAAATGCGCCTTCACGATTGGATGAAATGTAGGCTTGTGTGCCGTCTTGTTTTTCAAAATAGTAAATATCATTGTAACTGCTATTCAGTGGTGCACCAGCAGCAACAACACTACCGAAGGCATCATTGGTTTTTGCAACCTTATACACATCATAGCCACCAAGCCCTTCTCTACCATCAGAACTGAAAAACAAAAAGTCTGTTTGCTGATTATAAAATGGTGTGATCTCGTTGTCACCGGTATTGATCTCTACGATATTTACTGGCTCCGAATATCCGAATTTTGCATCTATTACACTATACCAAATATCCAAATTACCTTTTCCACCTTGTCTGTCAGAAACAAAATATAGAATCTCCTTGCCACTCAATTTGTCTTTTGCAATATGTGGATGTGTAGAAGTACTTGCCGCTATATTGATTGGGTCTGGTAGTATAACTTCATTTGATAAAATGCCATCAGGACTCAAATCACTTTTATATATTTGGCATTGGATTTCGCTACCATTCAGATACGTACAGACGGTATAATAAATTGCAGTGCCATCGGTATTGATAGCAGAATTTGAAATAAGTTCATTTCTCTCATTTATATAACCTGGAAGGATTTGGACTGTACTATCCGCACCTTTTTTCAAAACTTTTGAAATATCTCGTGGGACTTCGCCTAATGGCGAGCCTTCTTTAAACTTCATAGAAGAGAAATAAAAATCATCTTTGAAAAGATTTCCCGCAACTTCTGAACTTGGCGTATTAATATCAGCACCTAGTTTCTCAAATTTGATATTTTTCTTGGGTTTTGATGTAATGGTTTTGGCGTAATCAACTGATGCGATTTCTTTTCCTGCTTTTGCGGTAAGCAAAGAATCCTGTCCACTAAATTCTGACAAATACAAGTCATAATATTTTCGAGCTTCGTCATATTTGCCAAGACGCTGTTTCATATTAGCCAACCAAAACAAAGCCGAAGGATGTTGGTTGTCTTTGAGTGTGTCGAGCAGATAGTGATATTTTTCGGCTGCTCTTGCATAAGCATTGAATTGTCTGGCAGATTCTGCAGATTTATATAAAACTTCGGCATCTGTTTTATCAAATTCGAGTGCTTCATTGTAAAAGATCAATGCACCATAGAAATTTTTATCGGCATATGCTTCTTCAGCTTTGACGATGTATTGTTTTTTTGTGGGTGACTGTCCGAAAGCTGTAAAACCCGGAAGTAAACACAAGAGTAACAACAACTTATTAAAATTACAAAATTCTTTCATCATGGTTTCTAAGATTAATAAATTGGACAAACTTTTGCAGCCTTCAATGGCTTGACATTTGCAATGAAATACCTAACATGAATTTCAGGTCCTCCACGCGAGATTTTGACAGTTTCGTTAAAACCTGTTTTATCAATATCATAGCAGAATCCTACATATATATTATTGTATTGAAAAGCTCCAGTCGGAATCCATGAGCCCGCTGTCCTATATCCCAATCCAAGGTGTAACTGTGTCTCTTTGCCACGCTTCTGACTAAGATAAATTTTTCCAAGTCCACCAACCACTATTTCATTATACACACCTTGCGAATGATGGAGCCCACTAAGTTGAATGTCTAGGATATCTGCCACTTTTATTTGGCCTACAGCTGAGAGTGTGATTCTTGAAGGTAATTTGGAAACCGCTGTACCATAAAATGCTGTATTGGGTTTTATAAGATGTAAAGCACCAATTCCTATATCAGCAAATGTTCTCGAAGATTTTTGATACCGATAATTAAAGCCAGCACCTGATTCAAGAAAACTAATGCGCTCTATATTGTCAAAGCCTTCACCAGATCCGAGTGATGCAATAAACGCATCTCCATTCCATTGATGATCCCAAGTCAAAGACTGCGAATCAAATCCTCTTGAAGCGAATCCCAAAACCAAACCACCACTTACAATGTGATTTGGTGTCAATAACCTATGATAAGCAGCATTTACACTCAGTGAAGTCAGATTGAGTTTACCAGATCGGAAGAGCACACGTCTGAACTCCATCACTGACCACTA
>CALFYH010000082.1 GCA_937952155.1 uncultured Saprospiraceae bacterium | reverse complement strand
ACTTTTATAGCCGAAAATGCTTCCACCATGTTCTCTGGATGCGACGCCATTTATTTCTCTAATGTGCCAACCATATCCGTATGTAAGCGATTCACCATTGTTTAATTTATATTTTTGAAAAGCCTTTTGGACGATTTCTTTTCTTAGTAGCACATTTTGATTTAGAGCGTTTTGCCACTTCAGCATATCACCAACTGTTGACATCAAAGCGCCCGAAGCATATGGAACACTATAATTTATCACTGTTTTATTCACATATTCATTTTGTTTCTTTTGATAGCCATAAGCTCTTTTTTTGATGATTTGTCTATCCGTATTGTACATCGATTGGGTCATTCCTATCTTATCGAATATGTGTTTTTGGATAAAATCTTCATACGATTCTCCTGACACCAGCTCTATAATGTATCCCAAAATTAGATAACCTGAATTATTATAATCGAATTTTTCACCAGGGGCAAAATCAACCTTTTCGTCCTTAAAAAAGTCAATCATCATCTTAGGTGTCATTTCTTTTTGGGCAATATCTCTAATCGATTTCATACTTGTAAAATCCTTAATGCCAGAAGTGTGTGTCAGCAAATGATGAATCGTAATGTTATTTCCATTAGGATAATCAGGAATGAATTTTGAAATCGTGTCAAGGGTATTTAGCTTTCCTTGATCTTCAAGCATTAAAATGGCAATGGCAGTAAACTGTTTAGTCATTGAACCTATTTGGAAGACAAAATCATTAGTCAAATCAACATCCAACTCAATATTGGCCTTTCCAAAAGACTTTTGATAGATTGGTCGCCCATTTTTAGCCACTAGAAACACGCCACCTGGACCTTTGTTATCATTGAACACTGTTTGTATGATGTGGTCAATCTCTTGATCAATTTCTTGTGCAAAGACGTTGTTAAATGGGCTAGCGACAAAGAATATAAAAAGCAATAAGTACCAGATTTTGCTCATGACTTTGAAATTTTGTGCTTGGTTGATTATTTTAAGCTGAATTATGCATTAGAAAATCTACATGAAATCCTAATGCATAATTCGGATATAAAAAAGCAACAAGTCGATTTTAGCACAATTGATGACGCTGTGCTTTGAAATGAAATTTTGTATCCCTTTGGAAATAAATACTTTTATGCTTTAATTATTTGAAGTAAAGCGTATTCATACCCGTTTTCATATCATTACGAGAACAAAATCAGAATGGTTACTATAAATGACACAACTTTGAAATATCATTTACATTGGTTCGGGCTTTTTAATAAATTCTGGTTTGTATTTTCAATACAAAATTTATGTCGAATTTTCTTTGTACCAACTAGAGAACTCTTATACTTAATATTATAAGGTTCCTCTCAATTCCTGTTCTCTTTCTATCGCTTCAAACAGGGCTTTGAAATTTCCTTTCCCAAATGATCTTGCACCATGACGCTCGATGATTTCAAAAAATACTGTAGGTCTGTCTTGAATTGGTTTTGTGAAAATTTGTAAAAGATATCCTTCTTCGTCTCGATCTACAAGGATGTTTTGACGTTTCAGGTCTTCTAGGTCTTCTTTGATTTCTCCTACACGTTCGAGCACTGTATCATAATAATTATCTGGAACATAAAGGAATTCAATGCCATTATTTCTCAAGGTTTCTACCGTATGAATGATATCATCAGTAGCTATAGCAATATGTTGTACTCCCGCACTTTTATAGAAGTCAAGATATTCCTCTATTTGGGATTTCTTTTTTCCAGCAGCAGGCTCATTTATTGGGAATTTGATAAATCCGTTACCATTACTCACTACCTTACTCATCAAAGCAGTATAATCAGTAGATATATCTTTATCATCAAATGTGACCAAAAGTTTAAATCCCATTACATCTTCATAAAATTTTACCCAACGATTCATATCGCCGAGTTCTACATTACCCACACAGTGATCCACATATTTCAATCCTAGAGATTTTACCTTATAGAGACTAGTTTTTGGCGCATATCCGGGCATGAAAGCACCTTTATAATTGCTACGTTCTACCAAGGTATGAATAGTTTCACCATATGTTTTGATTGCTGAAAGACGTACAAATCCATGATCATCTTCAAGTTTTAAGGGCTCAAATGCGCTTTCAGCTCCGCGTTCTATTGCTAAATTATAGGCTTGTTCTGCATCATCGACCCATAAAGCCAAAACTTTTACACCATCTCCATGTAATGCTACGTGTTTTGAAATTTCATGATTTGGATCAAAGGCACCTGTGATAACAAACGTGATTTTTCCTTGTCGTAATACATAAGAAGCAACATCTCTAGAGCCGGTTTCAGGGCCTTTGTAGGCGATGAGTTCAAAGCCGAAACAATGTTGATAAAATAAGGCGGTCTGCTTGGCATTACCTACATAAAATTCTATAAAATCGGTACCATTTATCGGGAAAGTATCCGTAATTGCTGCTGTTACATTAGATGTTAAAGTATTTCCCGTAGATGAGAGAGTGTTTGGAACAGATAGATTTGTAAATGTAGCATTTGTACCTGTGATGTTGGTTATTGCTAAGTTTGTACCTGTAGCATTGTTAAAGAAAAGATTTGTAAAGTATCCATATACAGCTGACAT
>CALFYH010000081.1 GCA_937952155.1 uncultured Saprospiraceae bacterium | reverse complement strand
TGCATCTTTGGCTTTTTGCTTCAGTGAATCAGTCACGATACCTTTAGTTAGTGTATCTATTTTGGTTATGACTTCAGATTTTGCTCTTGATTTTATACTGTCAAGCGCTTTTCTGGCTGCTTCTTCAGCTTTAGATTTTGCATTTTCCACTTCTTGATTTACCCTTTTTGTAATGGTATCTTTAAGCTTGGCTTCTTGCTTTTTAATTTCTTTAGATATGGAATCCTTGACTGTTGCTACAGTTTCATTAACCTTTGATTCTATCACGCTTCCAGCAGATGTACCACTGCCAGTTTTTGGCGTAATTTTAAACTTAGGATTTTTGATATTTCCAGTCATTTTGACATTGAGGAAAATATTTGGACCTTGATCGATGTTGATGCCCAGTTTTGAAGCTTCTTTTTCGATCATAGAAAGACCAAGCTCAGCTGTACCGGTTATTTTATTTTTCTTGAGCAATTCTCTAGGAATAATGAGATCAATATTGTAGTCCATATCTTTCCCGAAACCATGTTTGCCGCTTATGGTCATATCTATATCTTTGATGACCTTTTTGTATTCTTTGAGTTCAACAAATCCTTGGGCGATTTCAAACCAGTTTTTGGTATTGAGAAAATTCACTTCATTTATTTCTTTAATCCCGAGCTTATCAGACAATTGTCCTAGAGGATTAAACCCTTTGAGTGTGCCTTGCAAGGTTTCTAAAAATCCCGATGCATCTAGTGTAGATAGGTCTGGTGTCATTTCGGCGCCCAATTTGCCTTTCATGACTAATGTGGTATTAAAAAATCCATCGATATAAGCTGCAATTGGTGCTGCTTTTTGCAACATCTCGATTTTTTTGATAGCTTCGACGTACTTGATTTTGCTAAGATCGAGTTTTACAGAGAAGTCAGGAGCAGCGAGATCTTTAGTACCATATAAGCCATCCAAACTGATTGTACCACCTAAGGTATTGGTTTTTACATCTTTTAGTGCTACTTCCTGATTGGCGACTTGTAAGATACCAGAGAAATCCTTTAAATTTAAATTGGTGTAAGTAAGATTTTTAATATTTGTGTTGATTTGGATGTCTACATTGGCTGGAACTGGAATCACAGTTAGTGGTTCTGCGGTTTTACTGGTTTCTGCACTCATAAACTTATTCGCATCAAAATTATTCGAAGTCATCCGTATATCACCTTTTAATACACCATTACCAAAAAAGTAATTATATCCATTTGCTACGATTCCACTTACTGACACGTCATTTTCTCCTATCATGGTGGTGAATTGATCTATCTTAATCGAATTGGCAGCTATACTTCCAGCGACTTTCAATTTGTCTAGCACATACTCATTCATAAGGATTTTATCAAATTCAGCATTGACATTCATCTTCGAATTTTGTAATAGTTTTTCGTCAGCCATATAAGTTGATTGACTATTGGCTGTGGTTTCTGCTGGTGTTTCTGTCATCCATTCATTCATGTCAAATAGCTTAGACTTACTGTTGATATCTATAGCGACATTTTTTTCTGTGGAGAATGCAGCCAAGGGATTTTGAATTGAAGCAGCAAGTGTCAGATCGCTTTTTCCCAATTGCATATTGTCACCAGAGAACTCGATTTTTTGTGGTGAAGCCGCCGCTTTTGCATAAGGAAGGCTTATCACAGGCATTCCTTTACTTTGATATTTTATGTTTTTTGCTTCTGCATTTCCTTTAAAAGCGATGGCTTCATAATTTTCAGCATTTACATCACTCATCTTGGCTTTAAAGTCGATGTCACAAGCCATTGTTCCACTTACTTTCATGCCTTCTTCCATTGGAAATATGGTAGCCAGATTTTGTAAATTTAATGTCCCTTTCAGAAAGCCTTCTACTTTTTGGTCACCAGTTAGATTATTTGCAAGAAGCCTTCCGCTGATAGCATCTTTGTCGAGTTTCATCTTAAATGCTGGGATATTGATTTGCATATCTTTATAATCAGATCTAGAAGCCTTTATTTTCATATCTGCAAAAATATCACTTACAGCCATTGGCATTCCTGGATATTTGACATATCCGTTGTCCACTTTGATATCTACATCAAACGCCGGCATCTTATTCATTTTTTCATTATAAACACCTTTTATGATACCCTTGAAACTGGCCTTGCCTTGTGTTTTTACATCTTTAAAATCAGCAGTATATGCATTCGGTATCATAGAGAGCAAAGATTGGAATGTTTCTGAAGCTGTACTGAATGTAAAGTCGGTAATCATATCATCACCTTTCAGTTGTACGAATCCTTGCCCATTGACATCCAATTCATTTATTCTCAATTTATTGTCCAATAACGTGTACTTACTTTCAGGAAAGTTTATATTAAATCCTGCAATAAGATCTGTCGAGGCATTTTTCAAATATTTAATACCATCAAATTCCACTGTGAGTTTGTCAGCTTTGGTTTTTGTTGTGAGATCGAAGACATCTTGTGTGAAATCTCCTTTTCCAGAATGATTTACATTGTCCATCGACACAAACAAATTCATCGTGTGGTCGTTGTAGCTTATTTTTCCATCTTCGATAGCATATTCATCCAGTTGGAGTTGATAATTTGACGACTGTTGTTGTGTGGTATCCTGAGCTGTTATCAAATAGTTGGCTCTCAAGCTGTCTAGGACGATAATGTTAATTTCTGGTTGCTTAAGTAAGATACTGTTAATTTTTGGTGTTTTCCCACTGCCCAACAGAGATGGCAAGCTGATGTCGATATTAGTTTTTACAGCTTTATATAAGACTATACCATCAAAGTCATCTATACCCGTCACATTTAGGCTGTCGATACTGACTCTAACATCTGGAAAGGATGAAAAAAGTGATAGATTGGCGTCGTGAAATGTAACGTGAGCTTCTACATTTTTATTTATATTTTCTTTTAGATAAGCCATAAGTTTATCTTTAAATACATAGGGTAGGAGCAAGCCACCTATCACCAAACCTATCAATGCAAACCCAAAATATTTTAAGACTTTTTTAAAATTCTTCATGTGAAAATAAAATAATTAATGATTAGACGATTTAAAAATTAAAAAGTGAACAATTTTTATAAAAAATGAATTTAACATAGTATAATACTTAATAATATAATGGTTATTTGTCATGATTTGTTTAATATGGATGTATTTTAATGTGAAATAATTGTTTAAATGGTGGTTATTTTCGTATATTTGCCATCCTTAAGAAACAACGATACAGTTTCGATGCCGATTAAATCACGCCAGAAAATGGAGGACCAGGAAGATGATAAATTATTTAGCAAAGCAAAATGGCGAATTAAAGGAATTCGGCGATTTGGAGCAGGCTACCTGGGTCAATGTTTTTCCTCCTTTTGAGCATGGAGAACTAGATTCATTAGCAAAAAAGCTCGAAATACCCTTAGATTTCCTTACGGATTCACTCGACGTTGACGAGAGATCCAGATTTGAGAAAGAAGATGACTCGACTTTTATCCTTGTAAATAGCCCCATTTTGAACGATGAAGGCAAGGATTCGGAAGCCATATATATTACTGTACCTATCGGCATCATCCTTACCAATGGCCATATTGTGACTATTTGTTCGGACGAAAATCCAGTATTAGACAAGTTTTATGAAAATAAAGTCAAAAACTTCGATCCATCTGACCGAAATATGTTTGTACTCCAAATATTCGAGCAGAATGTGTATCGCTTTCTAGAATGTCTTAAAAAATTGAATCTTAAGAGAAACCTTATAGAACAGGAACTTTACCATTCAAGCAGAAGTTCTGAGCTACAACAATTGCTGCGAATCGAAAAATCCTTGGTATATTTTGTAAGTTCATTGAGTACCAATGAGTTGCTCAAGATGAAAATTAAAAGAACAGATTTGCTGCGTATAGCGAATGAAGAACGCTATGCAGACCTTTTTGAAGATATTATCATTGACAATTCTCAGGCTTTGGAGATGTCAAATGTATATACTAATATCTTGAGTGGAACGATGGAAGCATATGCATCAATTATTTCAAACAATCTGAATGTAATCATCCATCGATTGACAGTGGTAACGATAATCCTCTTAGTACCGTCTATGGTTGCTAGTTTTTATGGGATGAATTTGGATTATTTGCCATTTAAAAGCTACACCATGTCTTTCCCAATTATCATTATCTTATCCATCATTTTGGGCTTCGGCGTAGTTTATTATTTCTCAAAGAAAAAATAATTGCTGAAGTGTTTTATCAAAATGTGATGCAAAACAACTTCAGCAACTAGTTGACAATATTAGTGTGTCAGTTCGTATTTGTAATCGATGATTTTAAGGATCCTTTGTCCAGTTTTAGGGTTTAGATTTTTGAGATATAAGTCCACATCTACTGTCTCAGAGACTTCTTTTTTGCCACTGTCAAATGTCACGTGTATGATCGCTTTTTTACCTGGTAAAATCTTACTTTTTGGATAGTCCAAAGTAGTACAGTCACATCCTGATGCAATATCGATTTCTATAATTTCACTACCTGTGTTGGTAAATGTAAAATCAAACTTTTTTACTTCTCCTTTTTTAACCTTGCCAATATCGAGATGTTCATTTTCGAAAGTCATGTGCACACCTTGTTTAAAATCTGTAACCGGTGTTTGTGCTGTTGCTTTAGGTTTGGCGGCTTGAACTGTTTTATTATTGGCTTTTTTAGATGGCTTTGTGTTTTGCGCAGAAACAGTATCATTATTGAAAACTAGCAAAACAACAAGAATGATTAAATTAAATATCTTCATGGATTTATTATTGAAATGATTTATGATATTAACGATGCAAATTTCATAAATGTTTCAGTAATATACTCTTATTGTTTTGTTAAAATATTCATTTATCACCTTTTATGGCTCTGGTTATCTCTCTTTTACCAGGAGGACCAGGCAAATTTTCTATTCTAAAGCCAACATCTTTCAAAGTTCGCTTGAAGCTGCCCTTAGCGCAATAACTTACTAGGATACCTTTATAATTCAATAGATTATACATTTTTTTTAGCATAGATTCTTCCCAAAGCGTTGGTTGGTCATCAGGTGCGAAGGCGTCGAAATATATCACATCATAAGTGCAAAATGTTTCGAGATTTTCTATCAAACCCTGATGTTTGTTAAAGCTGAAATTAGGCACTATTTTTTGTTCTGTTTCCCATGGGCATGTATGAAGGCATTGGAATAGCGAATCATTTCGGCCCAACGAACCATAATTTAGTTTCTGTGCGAGCTCAACATTAATGGGATATGCTTCAATAGTGTGGTAGATGAGTTCTTTTTGATTTTCGACAGCCCAAAGGCAAGAAAGAAATGCATTTAGTCCTGTGCCAAAGCCCATTTCGAAAATAGCTATCTTATCTTCAGTAGATTTGAAATATTCAAGCCCAGCATTAATAAAAACTACCTTACTTTCTGTAATAGCTCCTTTGGTGGAATGGTAAGAAGCGTTAAAAACTGGAGAAATTAATGTATGTGAGCCATCTTCAGACTCAATGATCTGCGGTGGAAGCGTCATGCCAAAGTATTGATTCTTTCAATTCGTCCACAGTAATATCGAAATGAGAAGCATCATAGATGCATTCTTTATTTCTGATGAGAAGTAGTTGTGGAGATTCATGGTTTACAGACATCTTTTCAGCGATTAGCATTGAAATATTACGATGTTCCTTTACATCCACATAGTAAGGTACAAGCTTATCTTCAGCAAAATCCCATTTTTCTTCAAACCGTATCTTAGCCATCAAGCTGATGGAACAAGTGGTACTATGCTTAAATATCACAATATCCGTAATACCTGATTTGGCTAATGCTTCATCAAGATCGTCCGAAGTTTTGAGATATTTCCAATGAATGGACAAGATTATCTTACTTGGATTGGCGTAATGATTTTTACAGCAGACTTAAGCTCATATGGGCAACCATATCCTCTATTGCATGATGTAAATGATACCGCCATGATAATAAGCGATGCGAAAATTACTATTTTTTTTGAAATCTTGGTGTTCATGATATTTATAATTGATAATACGTAAACGAGCGAAGCCACAAAAATATTATTTATTTTAAATATATAGACACTAATTTTGATATTTCAGTCACACTTTTACTAATATTTAACAAATTAAAATTTTGTACAGTTGAATTGTTGGAATTATTGGTGATATTTTTGACTCATAACGTTTAAACCTAACTACCAAATTACATTCACACTTATCTCATTACCACCCATCAATCCTTACTCGCCGACTTAAACAAGCGATCCCAGTTTATACCATTGCTGATGCTTCCTTCCTTCGTCGAAAACCAAATAAAGAGTGGCTTACCTACGATGTGGTCATGCGGTACATAGCCCCATGCTCTGGAGTCTTCAGAATTGTGTCGGTTATCACCCATCGCCCAGTAATAATCTTGCTTGAATGTGTAAGAAGTGACCTTGGTACCATTGATGTAGATATCTTGACCTTTGATTTCTAGCTTGTTGTTTTCGTACACTTCTATGACGCGACGATAGAAAGGCAGATTTTTTAGGGTCAAGGCTGTAGTTGCTCCAGCTTTGGGTATCCAGATAGGCCCATAATTGTCCACAGTCCAGTTTTGTGAACCGACGATGGTATCAAATGGGAAAAGCTTTAATGGTTCTTTGGTTTGTGGATATGCCTCTATTCGTACATTAGGATCTAGCGATTTTATTTTGCTTACCTGATCAGCATCCAAAAACAAAATACCTTCACCATTTTGGAATAATTCCTTAGAGCCATAGGCATTGTCACCGAAATCAATGCCCCAATCTTCCATTTTTTTATAATTTACCGAAACATTTGATGGCAATACGATATGATATAAATACTGTAGGTGCTTTGGATTGACTACGGCTTTACCATTTAGGTAGATTTGTTTGTCTTTTATCTGCAAACTATCGCCCGGACTAGCTACGCATCGCTTGATATAATGATCTTTTTTATCGATTGGTCTTACGACAAAATCCTTGTTTTTTACCTTGGAGCTGAGTTCTCTATCCTGATCCATGTATTCTGGTTGGCGGTCTATTTGACTGACGAAATAAGATCTAGATGACGTGATGTAAACGCTATCACCTACAGGCCAGTTGAAAACGATAGGTTTTCCAGCTTCGATTTTCTCCAATGCTGGAAGCCTTTTGTAAGGTAAACTAGGGCTTTTAAGATATGATTCTTTATTGATAATAGGAATTTGATTATGCAATAAGGGCAACATAGCTACAGTCATAGGCATTCTGATTCCGTAATGGGCTTTTGATACAAATAGAAAGTCTCCTACATTGAGTGATCCTTCCATAGATGGAGTAGGAATGACATAGGCTTCTATCAAGAACATACGGATAAATGACGCTGCAAAAACCGCAAATACAATAGATTCTACCCATTCTCGAACAGCCGTTTTTTTGTAAGGGTTTTTTTCTTCTAATTGTTTGAGTTTGTAAGCATCGCCGCTAGCTTTTGCATCTACCAAGTTTTGGGCATACTCTGCTTCTTTTGTGATGGTTGGCCCAAGATATTTGTCAGCAGAATTGGTTGCTATTCTAAAAAATGCTGCGGGCGCATAAATAACAGCTGCCGCTGTATGCTTAAATTCCAACTTACCAAATGATCTTACCATATCCACAGCCATATAGGCAAAAATGAATATATTAACTATAGGAACTAAAAGCCACAAAGCGTGAACAGGCTTTTGACCAATGATTTTGCTCCATTCGACAAAATTGACTCCTGGAATCAATCCCTTTATTGCATCAACGCCTGCTTTGGGAAAAAGCATGTATAAACTGATACTTAGTAAAATATACGATACGATTAGAAAAATTAATATACTCACTTGTTGATTTTTTTTTTACAGGTGCAAAGA
>CALFYH010000080.1 GCA_937952155.1 uncultured Saprospiraceae bacterium | reverse complement strand
AAGCAAATCCTAATATGGGCAACTCTCCACATATGGAAGCCCTAGAAGATGAATATACACAGGCCGTGGGCAAAGGTGGTTTTGACATCGTAGATTTTAAGACCAAAATCCTATCCATGTGGGTATCGTCGTCATCAGAGTGGATACCAGATGAAAAATACATGGCTTGTTGCACCAAGTGGGATATCCGAGATTACATTGGCGCTCAGGCTACCGCTGGACTCGACCTTGCATATTCGCACAAAGGCGATATTTGCGCCTTCAGTATGTATCTGCCTGATCCTGATGATCCAAGCAAAAGCAAAGTACATATCCACTATTGGATACCTGAAGACAAAGCACTCGCACAGCTGAAAGAAAATAGCTATGAGATAGACTATATCAAGATGGCTGAAGATGGCTGGCTCACGCTCACACCAGGCGATATGACAGATTACGACATCGTTTTACAAGATATCCTTTGGTATCATCAAAATTTTAAGATACATCGCATATATTTTGATGCTTGGAACGTATCCACATTTTACAACAATATGGATAAAGAAGGTTTGCCTGTATTTAAGCTCAATCAAAACCTTGCCAATATGTCACCACCTACTAAGGAGATATCAGAAATGATTTATACAAAAAACATTGATTTTGGTCTTAATCCTATGAATAGATGGATGATGTCCAATGTAAATGCTATCTCCAAAAACTCAGGGAATATACAATTAGACCGATCCAATGCTGACAAAAAAATAGATGGGATAATAGCCACCGTAATGGCCAAGGCCGCTTACATAGATCACATCGCAGAATACAAACCTTATGACCCACAAATAATAAAACTCTAGATATGGCAAATATACGCTTCAATCTCGCAGCCGATAGATCAGGCAATACCCGATACATCACGCTCATATATGACTATCTACCCGGTCATAGGCTAAAGCTATCTACCAAGCTCAAATGTACGCCTGATCAATGGTGCAAGCGTACCTATACTGTCAATGCCACGCATCCACAACAGCAATATATCAATACCATATTAGAAAAAATCAAAAACAAATGCCTAGATGTAAAGCTCCTATATCTCTCACAAGGCACGCACGCCACAGGAGTAGCTTATCGCAATGCCATCAGACGTATCATCGATCCTGACACACACCAGCCATCAGACGACGGCAAATTGTACTCAGCAAGCCGATACTGGTCCAGATTTTACGATATCATAGGAGATCATAAGACCAACAAAGCAGCCTACGAAGCTGTAGAGAGCGAGTGGAATGACGTAGGGATAGAGATGTTTCCAACATACACCGCATTCAGAGCAGGAAAAACACGCTATCTCACCCAAAAAAAGCACATAAACCGTGCAAAAGCAATGAAATAATATTTATTATTTAGAATTTGTATAAATTAGAAAAAAAGTGATTTTTTATTAAAAATATTTGTCTTTTATTTACCGATATATCGGTAAATAATTGTATATTTGTACTATAATTAATCACTTAATAAATACAAAATCATGAACACATTAACATCAAATCAAAGAACAATTAATATTTTAAACAAAGCATTGGAATTGGGTTTTGAATTTAAGGAAAATAATACACTAGAAGAAATCAGAATTTCCGCTGAAGAATATTTGATTGACAATACTGAAGCTATAGAAGAAGAATGTGAAGTAAAATCGCTCGGAAATCATGGACAAAGAGTTGATTATTCTGATGGACTTGGATATGAATATTGGAGCCAAGGTGAAATTGTTAATTTTGATGGTAAATCAGAAATAATTATTCATACTACTGTAGTTAATAGTTTGGGTAATGTTATTGACTTATTCTGTAAAAATACATATTAAAATGTCAGAAGCAGCAAATTACGCTATCCAAATTATAAAAGTCAAGCTAGTCATACCACGTATGGCTGAGCTTGATTTTTCTCAGAGCAAACTCGCAAAAGCATCTGGAATAAGTCAATCACAAATATCAGATTGGCTATCTGGTAAATCTGAAATCACACTATCCAAATTTATTGACATACTCACAGTTCTAGAGATCAATCCTGTTTTTGTCCCAAAAGAGCTGGACAAAAATGATTATAATTACATTCATTTTAATTAGATATGGCAAACGACACCAATTTTCAAATCAATCTAGAAAACTTCAATGTTGACTTCAAGGCCAAGATCAATAACAACTTTGATACCAGGTATATCAATCCAAAATGGTCGCCAGAACTCACATCAGCACAATTAAAGTATAGAAATGCTGAGAAATTAGCAGAAGATATCATTTTGCACGAAAATAGCCGTTATTTTGCCATCATAGATGGTAGTTTCATCTTTGGGGACTTCATAGAAGCTCTTGTAGTAAATAATAACCTGCTAGTCGAGCAAATGCTCATATCTACCCTATCTATGTCCGAAGATAATATAGATAGCCTTGCCAATTTGCTCAAT
>CALFYH010000079.1 GCA_937952155.1 uncultured Saprospiraceae bacterium | reverse complement strand
TAGGTTTTTTAATGAGATCCCTTCGTGGGAAAAATAAAAAAGGCTTCATCCTTTTGATCAGATAAAACCTTTTGTAAAATATATTTGATTTGGGAATAATCTTATTCCTGTACCAATTCAAATTGAACTTTAGTGTGCAATTCTTTGTGTAAATGAAGCTCAGCAGTATAAGTACCGACTTCTTTTACTTCTTCTGGCAAATGGATTTTTTTACGTTCCAATTCCAGATCAAATTGCTCTTTCAGCGCATTAGCTATTTGAACACTTGTCACACTACCGAAAATTTTACCGGTTGTACCAGCTTTAACACCAATACGTAGTGTTTTGCCTTCAATTTTAGCGGCCATTTCTCTGTATTCGTCAAGTCTTGCTGCTTCTTTAGCATCGTCTTCCGCGATGATCACATCACGTTTCTTTCTGTTTACAGCATTTGCATTGACTGCAAGTCCCTGAGGGATTAGGTAATTTCTACCGTAGCCAGGTTTTACTTTCACGATATCGTGTTTGTCACCCAGCTTCTCCATATCTTTTAAAAGGATGATTTCCATTTTTTACAAATTTTTTAAAGATTATTTTAATAAGTCAGCTACGTAAGGAAGGATAGCAAGGTGTCTTGATCTCTTCACTGCTACAGCGACCAGTTTTTGATACTTCAGTGAGTTACCAGTGATTCTTCTTGGTAGAAGCTTACCTTGCTCATTAATAAACTGAAGTAAAAATTCAGAATCTTTATAATCTATATATTTGATGCCATATTTTTTGAATCGGCAATATTTTTTTCTTTGCTGACCTATAGTAGGATTGCTAAGGAATTTTATATCGTCTCTTGATGCCATTTTATTTTATTTAATTGGATTGATCAATGATTTATTCTTCTTCAGTTGCGATGACTGGTGCGATCACTTCCTGAACAACAGGTTTCGGCTCTTCCTTCACAACTACGGCTTCTACCGGAGGTGTAGCGACTGGACCATCAAATGGCTTCTTTTTGCTTTCTTTTTTCTTGTAAGCACTAATTACACCAGCTCTTCTGTCTTCGTTGTACTTCACACCATATTTGTCCAATTTGATGGTAAGGAAACGCATGATTCTTTCGTCTCTGCGAAGTGAAAGTTCAGTTTTGCCGATGGCAGCTCCTGTAGGAGAAGTAAATTCGATGCAATAATAGACACCGGATGATTTTTTGTTGATAGGATAAGCAAGTTGCTTAAGTCCCATTGCATTTACATGCACAATAGCGCAGCCCTGATCTTTTAAGAGCGTTTCGTAAGTGCTTGCTGTCGATTTTATTTCATCACCTGACAGTACGGGATCGATGATGAAAGTAACTTCATAATGATTCATATTTTATTTGAAGTAAATGATTAAAAAATAAATTAAATGATCGAAAATTTCTTTTCGGGCTGCAAAGGTAAGTCAATAGTTTGATTTACAAAAATATATACGCATTTTTTTGGGTTAGATTGACTGTTTTTCATAGTGAAAGTAGGACTTTATTTCATTTTTTCACAACCAAACTTCGATTGCGCCACCACCATTTTTAGAAAAAGTGATTTTGACTTGATGAAATAATGTGAGTTGGTGCTCGATGGCTTGTTTTAAAATACCTTGGCCTTTGCCATGAATGATCGTAATATGTGGAAACTTGTGGTCTATCGCTTGTCGAATGAAGGCTTCGCTCTTTTCTAACTGGAAGTCGAGAATTCTCCCATTTCCTTCATGTTGCATAGCAGGAGCCAATTTTTCTATATGTAGATCAAGTGTATGGTTTAATTTTATTTTTGGTTTTACACTTTCTATTTTCTCTTGTCTAACTTGCTCTTTGAGATAATCATTTATATCGGGGAAGTATTCTTTTTCAGGCAATACTTCCAAGTTTTCAGCCACTACAAGTAAGATTTTTTGATCCACAGAAATTCGGGCTTTGCCTTGATGGTTTATGCCTTCAAAGCGACCAGTTTTACCACTTGTCTTTATGCGCACGGATTCGCCAATCCATAGATCTTTGATATTCATTCAGGTATATTCCGAATTATTAAAATCTTATTTTGAGCTGTGTTTTGATTTCAGTCATGGTTTGGCCAGCTATATAATTATTTCCTGAACTGATACCATCAATATTTTCATAAAATGTACGGCCCAATCTCAATTCCCAAGTATAATTTCTGCCTATTCTGTATCTTGTATTGATATAAAATCTAGATCCTCGGTTTTGGAAAAAAGGGATATAAAATTCGTACAAGATATCATTTTCATAAGCATAGATTCGGGCATCAAAACTATTAATGTCGAAGATGGCATACCTTGCTGTAAACGAAAGTGGACTAGCTATAGGTTTGTAAATGACATCCTGATACATCAAGAAACCTTTGGATGACGTAGATTTTTTGAAAAAGGAAAACTCAGCTCTGTCGCGTATTTCCCATTCCTTATTGATCTTGTATCCAAGGTGCAATCTGAGCCTTTGCAGTGTTTGATTTTCAGGATAGTCGATGATATTTTCGTTGCTGCTGTTGACTTGTTTTTTCTCATAGCGATATTGTATGTAGAAGTCCATTTTGCGCTTTTGGGTATAGGCCATTTTGATGAAAAACTCATTGCCATCAGTAGGACCATCTTTCCTATAGCTGACCCAAGGATTACTCCACACATCGGCATAGGTGCTGAAAGTTATATTTTTGAATGGCCGCATTTCTAAACCTACATAAAAGCCTTTTTCGTTTATCGGTTGGCTACCTTCGGCAAAAGCATTGGCGTTAAGTACTTGATAGTCTAGTGTGTAATTGCGATAAACTACAGATACATCCAGACTCTTGTCCAAACCCATAAGCAAACCGTGTACATTGGCTGTTCCACCATTGTCACTGATGGCGCTTTCACCAAAGAAGGTAAGATTTCTCATCCGCCAACTATAATCAAAACTACCATTTAAGAGCTTTGTACCGGCAAAAAGAAATTTTCTATACAATGCTTCATCACGAATGAGTGGCGCATCAAATCCAGTATAAAGTCCATTAAATGCAAGTTTAAAATCACGAACTTTATATTGAAGTTTAGCTCCGACATTGGATTGATGTATGGTGTTTTTATTGGCTATTTCTGAAGTGGTGCGATGATATCCATCAAATCTAATAGACCCGAACGAGTCAAAATCAGAATTTTCGATCGTGTCTCTGTCCACAGTTGCATCAATAGGTTTGTAAGAAGCAAAAACCGTGGTCTGAATGTTTTTGGTGACATTGATGACTGTGCCGCCACCTCTGAAAAAGTTTACTTCATTGACCGAGCTGTAAGGACGAAGGCTTCTACCGGCTTTTTTGACATTCATGACAAATGAAGACTTGCCAGTACCGAAATCATTATGTAAGATCAAACCTTGACCCATACTTACCGCAAAATCTCCAAGTGATACGATACTAAATGTCTTATTGATGTCTTTGGCGTAAGCAAAAAAGGAATAAAAATCAAATCCATATTTCGATCCATCACCAAAAAGCTTTTCACCTGGGTCTTTTTCCATGGTAAAGCCAGTTTTGAAGGATTGACCGTATTCATATCTATATCGCACATATAGGTGATTCGGATCGCCAATAAAAGGCGTATTTCCATCAGCATCTTCTAGAAAACCTTTGCGTCGTTCTAGGATTCTTTTGGCTTTAATAAATAGTTGTGATGTACCGTTTTTTAAGGCATCTTTGAAGTCAAGGTTAAAATCGGCGGGCGCTACTTCGCAGGTCAAAAAAGGCGTCACGTTTCTGATCGTATTGATATCCCACGAAGGAATCACCTGCAACTCATATATACTTAGAAAATTGCCACAACGCTGTCTGTGATTAATAAAATCGGTAATCTGGATTTCATTCAACAAAAAAAGGTCTCTTAGCTCTTGGTCAGTAGCTACATTTACATTGATTGGATGTTCGTAGTAGTAGTTTAGATTTTCGAAGATAGTGTTGTAATCAAAGTTTTCAGCATCTGTGGACTCAAGGAAATCTTCAATGATATTTGCTATAATATTGTTGGTTTGGGACTCAGCCTGACCAACAAGATTACCACAGAAAATTGAAAATAAAATAAATAAATAATATTTGTTCACTATCCTTTTGTCATTGAGGCTGAAAGATAGACAAAATGTTTTTATGGAATAATATTTTTATTATCCAATTTTTAAAAAATAGGGTAGGAGCAACAGAATGTTAGAATAGAAAAAGGAAAATCATAGCAAAAATACAGCTTATGAAAATTGCATTTTCCTTGAAGAAATTCTATTTATAATTAGAATATATGAGGCTAACCAATTCCACTGAAGCCGTGTCATACTTCAAAGTAGAGCTTTCGATAACAAAATTTTTGATGGAACTAAGACTACTTCCAGAACATGAATTCGTAAAATATTTTGAAAAAGAAGTATTCATTTCTGCCTTTTTGGCTAAGATAAACTCACGGCAAACAAAAATTTCTCGTGAATCATTATTGAGATATGCATTTCCGAAAATATAATTTCCATTCTGGTCATATTGTACTGTGTCAGTCTTATAATAAACCAAGTTTTGTTTCATAGTATCTAAATAAGAATATTCAAGTTCCGCTTGTTTTGAACTTAATAAAGTTATTTTTGATAAAAAACCGTTTTGAAAACCTGCTAAAAGCATTTTATTGATGGTATCAGTGATCTCAGCATTTGGACGATCGAAAGTTCCCAATTTTTCTTCTGTCAATAATTTAAATTTCCATAGGGTATCTTTTTTTTGTGTTGCTGTATTTAATACGATAGTGCTGTCTATTCGGTAAACAGTGCGATTTTCCAATATTGGTGTATTGAATGTAAAAGTCGTCGGATATACCAAGGTATTGACACTTTCTTTGGTGCATCCAATGGTAAATATTGTGACAAACGCCGTAAAAATGCTTAGTATAAAAATTTTCATATTGATATCTAATATTTTTTAATGTGACAAAAGTACTACCTTCTGTCTTAATGACTTAATATTGTGCTAAAAATAAAACGATAAATTTTGTAATTTTATTTTAAATAGCATTGAATCATCATTTACTATTTTCAATAAAGCCATATAATTAATGACAAGCGTATGTTAAACAATAAGCAAATAGCCGGTAAGTTTGATCTTTTAGCAAAACTGATGGAACTGCATGATGACAATCCATTCAAAATCAAAACCTATGCAAATGCTTATCTGAGCTTGCGCAAACTGGAAGGCAATCTGGCTGAAATGTCCAAAGCAGAACTTGCATCCATCAAAGGTGTGGGATCTACAGTTGCTGACAAAATCAAGGAATTAGTTGAGACTGGAGAGATGAAAGCGCTTGAAAAATTCAGAGAGATGACGCCTGAAGGCATCCAGCAAATGCTCTCCATAAAGGGACTCGGACCTAAAAAGGTCAAGCAGATATGGAAAGAAATGGAAATCGAAAGCATCGGCGAACTGTTATACGCCTGCCAGGAAAACCGGCTGAAATTGTACAAAGGTTTTGGCCAATTTTTAGGATAAATAAATGGCATTGGGGTTGGCTTTTTGGGTAAATGACCAACAAAGCTCACTAACCCAAAAAAAACTATAAAAATGCAGCTCAACCATTTAATCATTGGATAAAAATAATGGCACACAGCTAAACGAAAAAAGATAATTTAAGCTTGGTTTAATTTGTACTGTTAAAACGAATCCTTTTATTGTCTTAACTTTGAAAAAATCAATTTTAAATGCACAAAATACTAGTCTTTTTATTTTTCTATCAAACCGTCCAAGCTCAAGTAATCATAAATAAAGATGTTGAAATTG
>CALFYH010000078.1 GCA_937952155.1 uncultured Saprospiraceae bacterium | reverse complement strand
GGTTTACATTCTGATCTATGAAGTCCATATACACTGCAGCGCTAGGGAATGCAGCTTTGATAAGCTCATATATGATCTGCGATATCTTCATATTTCAAATCCCCTTATTGATTTACCAGCTTTGTCAAATTCCTTTTTGATCTCATTCCTTAGATTGTCCAGTATCTGGTTTTTGGTCTCGTCGTATGTCTCAAGTACAAATGGCTGACCTTCTACACGCTTGCCAGATGGATGTATAAATCCAAACTCTATCAGGTTGGCATGATTACCACCACCTTTGCCGTATTTTGGGCCGATCATGATCGACTTTTTACGCTTTCGCGAAGCGATAAACTTGATAGATCGCTCTAGATTGCCTGTATCTCCTACGGGTGCCTTTGCTTTCATCGTGGTGACAGCTATCTTACTGGCTCTACGGAGCAATGTTTTGGCCTGTATGGATTTGTCTAGATACTTCATCAAGTCTCCAGCATTGCTCATCACTCTAGCTATCTGTTGA
The DNA here is from genome assembly GCA_937952155.1 of uncultured Saprospiraceae bacterium. GTDB lineage: Bacteria > Bacteroidota > Bacteroidia > Chitinophagales > Saprospiraceae > OLB9. Next base: position 5,464 of record CALFYH010000078.1, on the reverse strand, counting down.
TCTACGGTACTCATACTACTGCTTTGGCTTTGATGATGAGAAATCTATTCGGATACCTGGTATCATCGATGCTGATGATATCGTACTTCTTGCCGTCGTATTCTATCCAGTCTGTTATCGTAAGTGGTGATATATACCTGATCACGATCTCAGGTGTCTGCACTTGTGTCTCTTTGTCCACCAATGTGCTTTCGTCCATCTGTCTAGGCTGTCGTATGCGAGCCTGTACCGTGGTGGCCGATGTGGTATGTGTCTTATGTCCGAGCACATTGGCCGAGCTGGATACGATACGCTTTATCACTATACGATGACGTAGGTCAGCGATGCGGATATGTCCTTCGAGCTGCCTACTTTGCTTCATCTGCTATGATTTGCGTACGACTGTGGAAATGAAATACTGACCTTACTATGTAAAGAACTTTCATGTACATGATACTATCACCAGCTACGATATTTTTCTTTTTGAATGTAGAGATTACCACCAATTCTCTACCATCTAGCGATAGATAAGCAAGCTGTACCAAGCTACTTGCCGTGATGGTGCCTTCTGGTGATGCTGGTGTATGATGTATGTACATAGTACAAATGTAGGCATGTAGATATGGGTAGTTGTTACGGGATGTAACGTGTGGATAATTAGTAATTTACAATTCGTAATTACTAATTTGTAAAGGCTTTACGGTTGATAAAACACTCTGAGTGGTGCTAGTAGATTGGTGAGTGAGTTGCTAAATTTGCTCTCTACGATCTCCCTATTTTCGGCAAGATGCGCTACTAACATCATGATAGCGGGCTTGTAGATATCATAGTCATAATGCTGTGTGGCAGTGTAGGTGATGATGATATTACTACCTGATGTGGGCCATGCGGTTACCTTGGGCGTGATGTATGGTGGTGTAGCTATATTGCAAAGGACGATATTGTCAGCTTCGATAGTGGTAGTATCTCCTTCTGTAGATAGATAGGTCATAGATGTGATGGCAGCGCTCTCCGTCGCTAGTGGTAGGAACAAAGGACCAAGTCCTGATGATGGAAATTCTTTATACGATACTTGTACGGTCTTGGCTACTAGCGCTATACTGCAATGCCGCTCTACCCATCTGCGAGCTATCTTGATCCATACATTGAGCTGCGATGTAGATGCATCGCTCGGTAGGTAGCAGTGCTCTATCACATCGGCAGGTGTGACGATCTCTGTATATCCAGCATTGTCTTTTGCTATGTATTGCATTGTGCGTATTATTTTATAAAAAAGAGTCGGGAATTCCCCCGAAACCCGACTCTCTAACAAAATGATCTGAGTATGAAAATAATGAAAAGCTGCTTATGCTGTGAAATATCCTTTGACGATAGCTTTAGGATTGGCCAAAGCCCAATCTGCAAAAGACACTTCTTTGGTCACTGTACCTAAATCTGAACTTGCTTTGTCCACGATCAACTCACGTACGCCCCAAGTGGCCATGTGCAATTCTTTCCAGTAACCAAACAAAATGGATTGCAGGTTTGATCCTGAGCCTTTTGTAAGGTTGATAGGTGAGAATGTAGTGACGTGTGCCTTGTGACCCTTGAACATGTCCAAGATATTTTCGTTCCACTCAAACAATCCAGATCCTGCATCTACTGCCAATGCCATTAATTTGGCACGCATAGTAGGTGATGTCACCCATGCTGGCATGGTACCTTCTGCATTGTTGCTCGCTGGCGCATTGAGCATGGTCAATATCAATGCCCTGGTAATAGCCTGACCATTTGCTGAAGTAACATCCGTCACATCAGTATCGTCAAGCATACCTACAGGTGCGGCCGCTCCTATGGCTTTGATCAAATTGGCATTGATAGCGTTGATTCTTGCTCTATCGAGCGTCAATCTCAAAATCCTGTCTGCTTCGGGACCAGCTTGTGCCTGCAAGTACCATCCGCTTGTGGTTTTTGCCAAGATTGCTTTTGGCTCAAGCGTTTTAGCTCTCACATTTGCAGCTACTGCACCAAAGTTGCCGTTTTCTGCAACAAAGCCAGCTACTGCGGTCATGTCTGCAATAGGCAGCTTTGCTATGCCTACAAGACCAGTGTGCATGGTTGCGCCCAATTGCTCTGCAAATAATACTTGCTTATATCCTTCTGCTGTAGATAAGGTCTGTGTCTTACCAAGATTACCAGCATCTAGTGCAGTTGCATAATCAGAACGATATACCATATCTGGGATCATCACACCACCTGAAGATGGAATATTACAATCTCTCGCTATTTTCAATCCTTCCTCATGTGCTTCTTTCTCTGCACCAGCGTAAGGCGTTTTTTGTGCCTGCATCTGCAATGCTCTAGTGATAGAGAATGCCTTCTGGAGTTTTTCTTCATCTGTGGTCGGTCTCTCTGGTCTTCTATGACCTAATCTTTCTGACTCCGCTTGTGCTGCACGTTTCACGACGTCTTCAGCTGCTTTGGCGTCTGCTAGGTCTGTCTCTAGGGCATCAAGTTTGGCAGTTAAACCACGCATCTCTGTGAGTTCATCAGCGGTGAGTGTCTCGTTATTTTTGATTTTGTTTGCAAAGAATGTATTGCGGCTCTCTATTTGCGCCCTTTCATTCTGCAATTCCTTTAATGTTTTCATTACTAAGAATGTTTTTTTTGTGTGTTGTGAATAATGTTTGATTGGTGCAACCGAGCTGCTATATATCCATCTTCAATAGTCTGAGCCTTTGCTCCGTGAGTAGGCTTGTAGCTGCGAGATGTGATGTATCTGTATCTTGTGTTTGTTCCTGTGCCTCTGCGGAGTTGTAAAACTCTAGCGCTCTGGCTTGTGTGCGGAGTTTTGCCTTCGGGTTGGAGCCTTTCATGACGATGCCCCACATGAGTAGATTCCAATTGCGGAAATAAACGAGATTAGGATCTTCGCCTTTGTCTTTTGCGCCACGGGTATGCTGTACGATCTCGGCTACTATGGATGCTGAGCGTATCATATTTTGCTTTATCTTGGATACTACCTTTTTGGCTTTTGGATTGTCGTCTCCTTCCTCTGGATAGAATCGGCCTATGAGCTTCCCATCCTGAAAGAATGCTGGACCAGTACCGATCACATCATCAGGATCAGTACTATCGAATGATGGATGCCCATATGTCACGATAGGATCAGAATTAAAGTCTGTGATATTGCCACCATTCATTCGGAAAACTGTACGGTGCTGATCTGCCAGCTCATTGGAAAGCTCAAACTCATAATACTCCTTGCCTTGATCATCGGTCATGGCACGTGGCACTATATTTTCTACTCTTTTGTGATAGAGTCTATTTTCTATGTCCATGCTTTGCGTTGTGTAGTACAAAGATGGATTGATATAAATGGGTAGATGTTACGGGATGTAACGATGAAAAAAAAATACTAATTAGTAATTGTTAATTAGTAATTTCCTTTGCTGCTTCTTGATTGACTGCCTTCTCTACAGTAATCATATTATTGCCTTGTATGAAGTACTCATCTCCATATGGTACTGCATTTAGCTCCATACGGTCACGGATCTCATTTCTATTTAGCACACCGATATTGAACATCTTCTGGTAGTAGTCGCCTTTTGTGGCTGTGTCGGTGAGTAGGATATTATCATAATTATGATTGAGATAACAGCGCTCTCCTGGTGTGAACGCTTTTAGATTGAATTCTTGCTCCATCATGGTGACGATGGGTAGAATACAATTTTGCCAGTAATCGGTATTGAGCGCTTCCAAGCTATTGTATGGTGTACCTTCTGTAAATCCTATCTTTGGTGGTGGTACATTGAAGATACTGCATATCTCTTTTTTGTTGAGTCCTGATGACTCTACATATTGGGCGTTGGATAGTGGCATTTCGTTTTTGAATTGCTTGAGCTGTCCACCACCGGTGATGATGCCTATCTGTCCGCCTTTTTCTACACCACCATATATATCACGGAAGTGTGTACGTAGATTGCTGATCTGCTCAGGTGTGAGCTGTGCGCTACTCTCTGGATATTCTACTACTCCACCTAGGAACATTCCGTTGGTATAGAATGTATTGATAAACTTGGCTGCAGCTTTCTCTTTGCCTACTGTAGTGGCATGAAGGTGGATCTTGCTATATCCTATATCGTCACGTCCGATGTCTCGCAGGTGGATGACTTCGGATGGGCGATAAACACCTGCATACATGCGATCATAACAGTTGTACCATAGATCACCATTGCCATCACGCCACGGATACATATCCCATGGCTGGATATATTTATATCTGATGATCTGGCCGCGTGTGTTGGATATAGGTAGCGCGTAGGCATTTCCCCATAGCAAAAAATCTACTATCAGATCACGCTTGAAGTTGTATGGTGTGACATTGTAGTCTGGCTCTCTGGTCCATAGGTCATACTGTGTATGTGTGACGGCGTCTACCTTGGTACCATCTGGATTGATCTGTCGAATGGTAGTAGGTAGTGTAGCGATGGTCCTAGATATAGTATCGACACAGGCATAGACTGTAGATACACCAAGTCCATCAAGCGGACCTGTGACGGTGGTGGCATTGTTGCCAAAAATAGACCAAAATCCATTACCATTGCCTGATGATGACCTTGATACTACTTTGGTTTCTTTTATACCAAACAGCCTTTGTATGGTGTCTCTTTTTGTCACTTGACGAGTTTGTCTATGAATGGATCTGTTACATCCAGTTTTTTGAGATATTCTACAATGAGCGACATGTGTGTCTGATACTCTTTTATTTGGCTTTCTAGCATTGTCACTTTTTTACTGAGTGTTGCTACTTCATCTCTTAGCTCCTTATTTTCTTTGATGGCATCATCTATCATATTGCTCTCTTTCTGTTGATTATTTTCAATACGTCGGATGCGTGTGTCGAAAATACGAGTCAAGACGCCTGATTTACCAATCAAGAATCCTGTAACAGCTGTGACTACAGCCGCAATGATGCCAATGGTCGAAATATCTTCCAAATCTTAATTAGTCTCTTAGACTTTCTTCTGCCTTGACCTTGGTAGTAGTGGTGAGTTGTGCTAGAAATAGCGCTACCATAGAAGCGATACTCACTATCTGTGCTACTGTGCCTGTCCACGCTTCAGGTATATTGACACCAGACTGCGCAAGTAGCTGTGGCAATCCTGATACTACCAATGCTACTGCACTGATGATCTGCACTACTTTGAAAAACCAAGGTGTCTTGGAAAATAATCGAACTAAAAGCTCTACGATAAAATCTGACATGTTAAAATATTTTTTTGAGTAAAGGAATAATGGTGCGGAGATATGGCCATATCAGTGTGATGATCTGCAGACATATCTTGGCCAGCTTGTATATACGACTGACCTGATATATCTTGATGGGTTGGATATAATCTTTGCCCTGGAATAATAGGTCTTGGCTATTGTCTAGCAATGTAAGCAGCTTTGCAGCTGGTGAGTCTGCCTTTTGTTCTGTGGCTGCTAGTTGATTGCTATTCTT
>CALFYH010000077.1 GCA_937952155.1 uncultured Saprospiraceae bacterium | reverse complement strand
TCCCAATAAAGTTGAAAGCCCTGCACTGCTTGATTTTTAATCAAAATTTGGCTGGGACTACAACCAAAATTGAAGCCAATATATTGCTTTGTTATGCATTAATTATTATGTAAATGTACTTATCTAGTACAAAGGAAAATCACCCATAAATCCTGTGACTTTTTGTCTTATTTCTTTTATAATAGATTCATTTTCTCTATTCATAATAGCAGCATCCATCCATTCTACTACTTGCTCACAATGATGTTCTTTAAATCCACGGCTTGTGACAGCAGCTGTTCCTACTCTGATCCCCGAAGTATGTAAAGCTGTTCGGCTATCAAAAGGAACCATGTTTTTGTTGATTGTGATGTGTGCTGCTACCAACGCATTTTCAGCATCTTTGCCCGAGACATCTGGAGATTTTTGTCTGAGATCAATCAACATCATGTGATTGTCGGTACCGCCTGAAATGATCTTGTAACCTTTGGCGATAAAAGCATTTGCCATTGCGTGTGCATTTGCAATGACTTGTTGTCCATAAACTTTGAAAGCTGGTTGCAATGCCTCGCCAAATGCAATGGCTTTGGCAGCAATGGCGTGTTCTAATGGTCCACCTTGCATACCTGGGAATACCGCACTATTTAGTACTGTGGACATCATGATCGGTTCTCCTTTTTTGGTGGTTCTGCCCCAAGGATTTTCAAAATCTTTACCCATCATAATAATTCCACCTCGTGGTCCTCTTAGTGTCTTATGTGTCGTGGACGTTACGATGTGGCAATGTGGCAAAGGATTATTTAGCAATCCAGTAGCTATAAGACCGGCCGGATGTGCTATATCAGCCATAAGGATTGCACCTACTTCATCTGCTATTTCTCTGAATCTTTTGTAATCCCAATCTCTCGAATACGCTGAAGCACCACATATGATTAGTTTTGGTTTTACTTCTCTGGCTTTAATAGCTACCTTGTCCATATCTACTCGACCTGTCTCTTCTTCGACACCATAAAAATTGGCTTGATATACTTTTCCGGAAAAATTGACTGGTGATCCATGTGACAAGTGTCCGCCATGAGATAGATCAAAACCTAAAATAGGATCGCCTGGCTGTAAAACACCCAAGAAGACTGCCGCATTTGCTTGAGCACCCGAATGTGGTTGTACATTGGCATATTCAGCACCAAAAAGCTGACAAAGTCTGTCGATAGCAAGCTGTTCTACTTTGTCCACTACTTCGCATCCGCCATAATATCTTTTGCCAGGATAACCTTCAGCGTATTTATTGGTCAGGCAGCTTCCCAAAGCGTTTAGAACGTCTTGAGAAGTGAAATTTTCGGAAGCTATAAGTTCAATTCCTTCTCTTTGTCGCTGAAGTTCTTCCTTTATTAATTGATGTACCACCTGATCCATTATGTTAATTTTTAAGTATAAAAATTGCAAAGGTAAAAATTCAAAATCAATTTGGTAAGAAGAATTATAACCAAGTTTAATCAACATTTTCAACACTAACAATTTTGAAGAGTTATTTATAACTGTGTTTGGTTATCTAGATGATGCCGCATTTAATAAGTTTTGAATTTTCATTCTAAAAGACAATATTAGGATGTCTAATTGTGTTATCATTTTACATAATATATCTAATCATATGATGACAAGGTTTTTGGTATTATTTATTGTACTTGGCATTATTACTTCTTGCGAAAAGGATCCCGATATTAGGTATCAGGCTTTGATGGATGCAGAGTTTGTGATTCCTACCAATCTCAATACACTTGAAACCCATTATTTTACAATAGAAAACGTTCCCACCTTTTTCTTTCAAAATGCACAGTTGAATAATGTAGATACTGCATCAATTTTAGACATAAAAGCTGCCAAAGGCTTATTACGAGCTACTTTTAATGATGCTGATTATGACTTTATTGAAAGAATAGTGGTCAATGTATTTTCCGATAAAAACGCAATAAAAAAGGAAATGTATTACTTGGATTTCGTCCCATTGAGTACAGATAAAGAATTGCGCATGCTAAGTAGCACTACCAATCTGAAAGGTACGCTTGATTCAGAATTGGTAACTATAGAAGTCGGGATCAAGCTTCGTAGATTCGCACCTGGTAACATCAGGACAAAATTAGAATTTGGTTACGCGGTGTTTTAAGCAATTTTTGTATCTTTGAGCCAGTAAAAATAGTGGCTGTATGTTATATAATATCGATCCAACTTCTACACCAGCATGGCGACGACTGATTAAACATTACAAATCAACGAAGGAAAATAAGATTAAGGATTTATTTGCTAATGATAAAGACCGATTCTCGAAGTTTTCAATAATGCTTGATGATATCTTGGTTGATTATTCCAAAAATAACGTCACTGACGAAACAATGTCTCTGCTGGTCCAATTAGCAAAAAGTTGTAAACTCAAGGATGCAATCCAAGCTATGTTTCATGGCGAGAAGATAAACGTTACTGAAAATAGGGCAGTTTTGCATACGGCTTTACGCAATAAATCAGCCCAGCCAATAATCATAGATGGGCATGATGTGATGCCACAGGTTAAGGCTGTAAAGGCCAAAATGAAAAAATTTGCCGATCAAGTAATTACTGGAAAATGGAAAGGATATACAGGAAAACAAATCACTGATGTTGTAAATATCGGTATTGGTGGATCAGATCTAGGCCCTGTAATGGTGTCTGAAGCACTTCGGCCATTTAAATCTAGGCTCAATGTACATTTTGTATCCAATGTAGATGCTACGCATATCATCGAAGTGACTAAAAAACTCGATATGGAGACTACATTGTTTCTCATTGCTTCCAAGACATTTACTACCCAAGAAACCATGGCCAATGCCTTTACAGCAAGAGAGATTTTTTTAACTAAAGCCATTGATGCTCAACATGTCAAAAAGCACTTTGTAGCCTTATCTACCAATACAAAAGATGTAGCAGCTTTCGGCATAGATACGGACAATATGTTTGAATTTTGGGATTGGGTAGGCGGTAGATATTCAATGACATCAGCTATTGGTTTGTCGATTGCCCTGGCTATAGGTTATGATAATTTTGAGTCATTGCTCACTGGATTTTATAAGATGGATAGGCATTTTGCCAAGACGCCATTTGAAAAAAATATACCTGTATTATTGGCTTTGATTGGTATATGGCATACCAATTTCTGTGGAGCAGAATCAGAAGCGATTTTGCCGTATGATCAATATTTGCATAGGTTTGCGGCATATTTTCAGCAAGGCAATATGGAAAGCAATGGTAAAAGTATCGACCGCAACGGAAAGCCTGTATCTTATCAAACAGGACCAATCATTTGGGGCGAGCCAGGTACAAACGGTCAGCATGCTTTTTATCAACTCATCCACCAAGGTACGAGATTGATTCCATGCGATTTTATTGCGGCTGCTGTCTCATACAATCCAGTTGGCAATCATCACACTTTGCTTATGTCCAATTTTTTTGCACAAACACAAGCACTCATGCAAGGCAAAACCAAGGAAGAGGTCATTGCTGAGTTTGAAAAGGCTGGAAAGAAGCCAGAAGATTATATGCCGTTGGTTCCATTTAAAGTGTTCGAAGGCAATCGCCCTACCAATTCGATCTTGGTTAAAAAACTTGACCCTGAGACACTCGGCATGTTGATTGCCATGTACGAACACAAAATCTTTGTACAAGGCGTGATTTGGAATATATTTAGCTTCGACCAATGGGGCGTGGAACTCGGAAAGCAACTCGCTGGTAAGATCATTCCAGAACTTGAGAATGAAGGTCCAACGCATGTTTTTGATGCATCTACCAATGGTCTGATCAATATCTGGAAAGAAATGAAGCAATAAGTACCACGTTGGAATTTACATTTAAAAATAAAAGCACTGTTTGGTCAAAATACAGAAAATATGAGCGATTTACTTAAAGATTTTAAAAGCATTTTCGAAACCAAAGTAGCTTGGGGAGACCAAGATGCAGCGCAACATGTCAATAATATCATGTATCTTCGATATGCGGAATCTGCGCGTATTCAGTACATGGACGATATTGGGTTGGGATTTCATAAAGGTGGTGACAATATCATCTTGGCGGATACATATATCAAGTTCATCTTCCCATTGACATATCCAGATAAGATTTGGGTTGGTAGCCGATGTATGATGGAGACTATAGATGAGACGAGCTTCAAGACAGAGCAGATCATTGTGAGCCAGAAATACAATAAAGTAGCTGCTATCATCACTGCCAAAATTGTATGTTATGACTACGAAAAGCTGCAAAAATCAACTTGGTCACCAACTACTATTGATGCGATCAGAAGATTTGAGCAAGATTAATAATTATTGTTTTTGGCGGTTATAATCGCTGAAAAACATACTTATTTGCGATTATGATCGATAAACGTGTGTATTTTGATAAAAAATTAGGCTTCACAGCTGGTCCCAGAAATTGCTCTTATTGATAATAAAAGTCTCTCTGGGCTGGTAAAAATCTGTAAATGTTGTACTAAATTTGGATGTTTTTTTATCATTCCATTTTAATTCAAAAGCGGTAAAACCATCGCTTCCTTCTTCTACGTAATCAATTTCGGCATGCATTTTACTGCGCCAAAACCAACTTTTTACAGGAAGTTTTTGATAAGTACTTAATTTCAGCCTTTCAGTAATAAAATAGTTTTCCCATAAAGCACCCACATCATTGCGCTGTTCTATAGGATTAAAATTATTGATAATTGCATTGCGAATGCCATTATCATAAAAGTAAATTTTCCTTGAAGTGGAGATTTCCTTTCGTTCATTGCGCGATAGAGGACTCAAACGATAAACTACAAAGCTTTTCTCCAACAAATCTATGTAACTTGCCACAGTCTCCCTATCGATTCCAACAGTTCTAGAAAGCTCATTATAAGAGACTTCACTACCCACTTGCCATGCCAATGCTTGAAGCAATCGTATCAATACTTCTGGTTTTCTGATGCCTCCGAGCTCCAAAATATCCTTGTAAAGATAGCTTCCAGATAAAGAACTGAGCAACTCTTCTTTTTCATTTTCAATGATTATTTCTGGATAGCTGCCATAAACCAAAAGTTGCTCAAGCATAGGAATGGATTTTACCAACGTATAGGTCTCCTTAAGTTCTGACCATGCTATTGGAAATATAGTGAATTCCCATTTTCGTCCAGTCAACGGCTCTTGGATGGTATCTCCAAGTCCGAGCGCAGATGATCCGGTGATGATAACTTGTTTTTCCATCTTGGCATCTACAATCATTTTTACCGTAAGGCCAATATTTTCTATTCGCTGGGCATCATCTATTACGATCAACCGATAAGGGGCAATCAAAGATCGAACCAATTGAAAGTCAGGATTAGTCCAAAGCAGCCTGTCTGCTGGATTGTCTCCATTGACCATCAAATAAGGTAATTTCACTTCTTCCGTTATCTTTTGAATTAAAAAAGTTTTCCCTACTTGCCTTGGCCCTAGCAGAATGATTGCTTTTTTAAAGTCTATTTTTGTTTTAATTGCTTCAAAAAGTGCTCTTTTTATCATTATTTGCGGTTATAATCGCAAATATACATACTTATTTACGATTACGATCGCCAAAAGTGAGTATTTTGATAAAAAATTCACTAATTAGTAAGGGCAATTGTGCGGCCATTCATCAGCATTGATAACCTTTACCTGCGGAAAATGGGTAAAAAATGATAGATTCCGCAGAATTAGCATATTAAATCTGCGGAAAGTAGGTATAATTATAAAGATTCCGCAGAATTAGGTTTAAGGCCTTATGTAAATAGTGCATCTGCTGTCAAAATATTGTCAATCAGACCTATAGTGTTTTTATTTCTTTGCATTCCAAAACTGGTAATCATCGTGATAAATACCTGCTTTTTGGTTTTTGTTATAAACTTGAAAATACTTTTTTTCTTACGGATATTTTCAGCATCGACTTTAGTAAGGATCATCTCTTCATTATAAAACTTGATTTCGCAAAGATTGATCACATTATCATGTCTGTCGATCAGAAGGTCTATCTGAGTACCTTCGTTTTCATCACTTGCCTTAGCAAAAAAACTGTACTGACTCGTTTGAACGCCGGCAATTCCCAACGATGCTTTAATATTGCTTATGTGCAAGAGACATATATTTTCGAATGCGTATCCAGTCCATGTTTTCCAAGATTGCGTTTGACTTAGCGAAAGATATGATTGCGTCTCTTTAATAGGTGAATTTTGTATAAACCTCAAATAAAACAACGAATAACAATCACTCAAACGGTATAGCGTATTTTTTTTCTTTTTACCATAAGGAACATAGGAAGATATAAAACCTGACATTTCCAGATCCCTTAACATCGCAGTCAGCCCTCCACCATCTTTAATACCGGCATTAAGTACAATCTCTGATCTATCCATTCCTTTCCAAGATGATGATAACGAATTGACTATCAGCATGTAGCGATCTGCATTATTGAAAAGTGCTTTGTACAAATTGTCAAATTCATTTCTCAGAAAACCGTGATGCTGAAAACAGATACGATCTATATTTTGGACAGCGCTTTGTCCTTCTTGTATTTGTTCCAAATAGAGAGGTATGCCACCCATCGCCATGTACAAGAGTATGATTTGGTATCGATCCAGCAGAACATTATTACGTTTCAGAAAAGCTTCTGTTTCAGAGAGTGTAAATGGCTGTATATGTATTTGTTGCGTAACTCGATTGTGCAGACTACCCTTGTTGTTAATGATTTTTTGTGTCATCCAAGCGGTAGCTGATCCACAGATAATCACTACTATATTGGCTTTGGATGCATAACTATTCCAAAAATAACTGAAGCCTGTCAGAAAATCCGACCTGCCTGCGGCAATCCAAGGCATTTCGTCAATAAAGACAACTTTTTTTCTATGTGACATATTTTCGGACTCGAGAAATTCCTTCAATTGATGAAAAGCCTCGAGCCAGTCCACCGGAATAGTTGGTAGTTCGTTCCTTTTTAGTGCATCTTTCAGACTATACGAAAAATTCCTTAACTGTTGCTGCTTGGTACCATCTTTCAATCCAGTAAGTTCGAAGTCTATTTTGTCACTAAAAAATTGTCTTACCAAATAAGTTTTACCTACGCGTCTTCTACCAAAAACGGCTATGAGTTCGGGCTTGTTTGAAGTGAATGCTTTTGTGAGTATTTCTATCTCCTTTTGACGTCCTACCATGGTATAAAATTGTATTATATCTGCGGAATGTGCACAAATATACATGATTCCGCAAATATAATACATTAAATCTGCGGAATGTAGGTATTATCATTGAGATTCCGCAGAAATAGGAAATAGGTATGCGCAAAATATAGTCCAAAAATGGTTGAATTAAAGATCCTAGTTCCCTAAAATACCCTTGAATTTAGGCCTTTTAACTCCAAGATTGATCTTTTTGAAAAATTTTGAAAAAATTCTTGTGTATTTTTGTCCGATAGAGTGAGTCTCGTTCGACATCTTGGTGTGTTTACATTTGAACACTTTTGAATCATCATTTTTTAACAAACAAATTTTAATAGAATGGAAAAGTATATGTTAGTATTTCACAATGTTCCGATGGTAGAGGAAGTTTACGCCACGATGTCACCTGAAGATATGCAAGCAGAACTTGCCAAATGGGATGCATGGATAGGTGGTATCGCTGCGCAAGGCAAATTTATCTCATCAGACGCACTTGACCCAAATGGTAAAACCATCAAAGGATCAAAAAGAGTCATTACAGATGGTCCTTTTACAGAAGGAAAGGAATTGGTAAGTGGATATTTGCTGATGGAAGCTGAGAGTATGGATGAAGCTGTCGAATTATCATATGGTTGCCCGATCTATGATCATGAAGGTACTGTCGAGGTACGTCGTATCCAAGTTTATTAGTGGGCAATTTTCATCAAATAAATGAAACATGTGCACATCTTTTTCGGCATGAGTCGGGAAAGATGTGCGCTGTTTTGGTAAAGTTATTTGGGCTTGATCAAATAGAAATTGCGGAAGACATCGTACAAGAGACCTTGATATCAGCCCTTGAAACATGGAAGCTGAATGGGATACCAGAGAATCCTAGTGCTTGGCTATACAGAATAGCAAAAAACAAAACGATAGATTTCCAGCGCCGCGAGCGAAACTTTACAGAATTCATAGCACCAAATGTGGCGATAGAGCTCATGAGAGAACATGATAATAAACTGTGGTTGGACGAACTATTTGTAGAACATGAAATCCAAGATGCCCAATTGCGAATGATGTTTGTTTGCTGCCATCCTGATCTTGTGGCGGAGCAACAATTGCCATTGGTATTAAAGACCTTGTGTGGCTTGAATGTCAAGGAGATAGCCACGGCCTTTTTGCAAACAGAAGAGACCATCAATAAGCGTATTTTCAGGGCACGTGAAAAGATCAGAAATGCACAACTTTCCCTAGAAGTACCATATGGCGAAGACCTTATACCGCGGATAGATTCTGTGCTCCAAGCTATATATTTGTTATACAACGAAGGATATAAGTCGAGTACTGACAATGCGATCATAAGGAAGGATTTGTGTGGAGAAGCGATGCGCTTGTGTGTCTTGCTTGCGCAAAGTGAAACAGGAAACTTGCCCAAAACTCATGCACTTTTATCAATGATCTGTTTTCAATCGGCACGATTTGATGCCCGAGTCGACGCAAATGGGAAAATCATTTTGCTCGAAGATCAGGATCGAAGCTTATGGAATCGTTCTTTGATAAACTTAGGTCATGTGCATTTGAGAGAATCGAGCAAAGGCAAGGACATCAGTGAGTACCATCTCGAAGCGGCGATCGCTTCATATCATTCATCTGCAAAATCATTTAAGGAAACCAATTTCAAAGCCATTATCTACTGCTATGATTTACTACACCAGATAAAGCCATCATCCATTATATTGTTCAATCGCGCCATTGCCCTTGCCTATGTCAAAGGTCCCAATGAAGCCATAGAAGCTCTACTAAACATAAAAGATATGGATGACAATTACTTATACCACACGGCCTTAGGAGATTTTTATGCCAAAACTAATCAACAGCTTGCATCCAAAGCTAGCTACGAAAAAGCATTGTCGCTTGTACATTTGCCATCAGAGAGACAGGTGATAGAAGAAAAAATGAAGAGTGTTGGGTGATGGATTTTAATATTCATATTCTCAAATCTCATTTATGCCTATCATTTTGAGGAAACTATAAGTATCATTGTAGTATTCTGGTTGTCTAGTATGGTCATTAATGTCTCCTTCTGGCACAACAATTATCATACCTTGCCTAGCCCGCGTCAACAAGACCCTGTAAGCATTAAGAAGATACTTTTTGCGTTCATCTTTATTAATATTTTGCCATTTATTTCCAACAAATGAATATGTTTTCCATCCATTTGTTGTATATCTTAAGTCGCCATCCCATGTTACACATGACCAATCTAATTCCAAACCTTGTACCTGAAATTCTGTGGCAACATCTTCTAAGAAATATGAAGATCTAATGTCATCTTTACCTTCTAAAAACCAATTGACTGGATTCATGGGTGATTTTACATCAATTGCTAAGGGTTTAAGTCTATATGCTTGAGAAGATACAACGATTCCATACCTTTCAGATCCTCTAGCCATTTTTTTAAGCCAATCTTTTGCATTGTTTAGATTTCTTGTAATTACAATAGGATATTTCGCATTTAATTGAGAATAAGTTTTCTTAGCTAAATCAATGTTTAAATCAAGTATGCTTTTTACCAACATTGAAACTTTTTCTGATCTAAATGATCTCATAGATACAGACAAATGCAATGAATCATTAAAAAAAACTTTATTACTAATTTCTAATTTTTTTATTGCGTCTATTGCATCATATTCTTTATCAATTAGGTGTGGTGATATATAAGTCTCCCATTTACTAAATGTATCTTTAATCGCATTTAGCCACTCTGAAATACCTGCCTCACCAGTATTTATTTCTTGTCCACCACCAACTAAGCATACTACAACAGCCCAATCTTTATGCCTATCTAGACAAGAAATTAAAAACTCAGGTTCGGAATATTCAAAATTAGATTGCCCCTTTTTTTGTTGCATAAATTTGATAGTTTGCTCCTTATTCCAGGCTCTTTGTGCTTCATCAAATATAGCAACATGATCATAAGGAGGATTTTTGTCACGGAGATATTCGTCCCTATAATGGTGAATAATTTGAATGAAAGCTTTGACACCTTCACGGGCAGTTTTCTTTGTGAGTTTAAACCCTTTGAGCTTTTCTTGCAAAACCTTATCTCTAGTTAAAGCTTCTTGTAAAACTGCGACCAAAGGTGCATTTCCTGAAAGGAAAACGCTACTATCACCATTTTCTTTATCTAAATGATCAATTGCGACATTTAATCCCACTAAAGTTTTTCCAGCGCCAGGAACACCTGTAACAAAGCAAATCAGTTTTTTGTTGTTTTGTTTAGCATATTCAATTAGTGTTGATACATATTTTGTTGTGACTCTTAAATTTGTTGCACCAGAATCACTTCTTGTTATATTTTCAACAGAATGATTATTAAATAAGGATATTGCGGCTTCAATAATAGTCGGTGTAGGAGAATAGCTTCCTGTTGCAAATTCAATATCATCAATTTTTGTATCTTCATTAAAATATTCTAGCACAGTATCAAGTGCCTTTTTTAGATCACGAGCATTCGTTTTTATTGGGTTTACTAAATTGTCATTATGACTTGAAAATGAAATCTCAATAAATGAATTTAATGATTCGGTAGCTATTAAAATTGGGACAATATTTAAATTGTGGCTAGGTTTGTGGAAGTTCTTAAGGTCAAGTGCATAATCCCATACTTGTTCTATATTCTGACTTAGAAACTCCTTCTCTCCTACTTTAAATTCAATTACAAACACAACGTTTTTTAATATTAAAATACAATCAACTCGTCTTCCCATTCTAGGTATTGAAAATTCAAAAAAAATAGTACCGTTTTGAAATTTCAACACATTTTGTAAAAGAATTATTTGCGATTTCCAAGATTTATTTTGAGTAATTAATGTATCAAATTGATTATTTAAAGTTATCTTACCAATAATCTCTTCCACAGATGAGTTTATAAAAAACTGAACTTGATCCTTGTAGTAATAATTTAGCATTAAATGGTTTTACTTATTTCTTATAATTGTTTCATTGACAATAGGAATATCTGTTGTCTCCCAATCTAATAAGCTTTAGTTCATTGGGTGGAAGCCACAAATATTCTTTATGTTCTAATAATATTACTTTGTTCCTAAGAATTTACAAATGTAAGTGATTAAAATTATTTATTCACTTACATAAACCAGTTTAACCACCATGATCTACTATTTCCAAATTTTCTACGCCATAGTCTGATAGTATTTCGTCAAGTAACTTTTTAGTAAAATCGCTTGACCCAAGGAGAATTTGAGAAAACACCTCAATTCTATCATCCACACTTAAGGTATTGAGACTCTCATCATCTCTAAAGAATGCCATAAAATCATCTCTTGTCATTTTTGTATAATAGTATTCTGATGAGAATTCAAAATTACAGTTTTTCCCTAAGCACCGATGAACTTGGATTCCTTTTGTCATTAATTTTAATTCTAATAATAATTCGGTTCTTGTACCACATTTTGGACAAGTGGTATGTTGATCTGATAAATCATAAATCTGATGAAAGTTGCTCATTTTTTTCGCACAAAGGTAAGAACAAGGTCTTTTGATGTCAACGGACTATAAGCAACACTGTTGATTTTATTTTTCCATATAACTCTTTTAAAAAATCCCATCAATCCCACTCCACCACATCATCGATTTGATATGCTTTGCCTATAGGTACAATCTTAAAATCGCGGTGGTAGGTGACATTCATATCTGGATCGGAGATGATGACGTCCAGGATGTTGGCATCAACGGTGGTGGTCGGTTTTACGACACATTTGGTGACTTTGACTTTGCCATTGTCCTGACCGGAGATTAGGAAGGCCGTACCTATTCCTGCGTGACTGATGTCGTAAGTAGATGACCACTTTTTGGTAAAGGCTGCTTCGTCCATGCCGCCGTCATAACCTAGGTGTACAGATGTCTTCCATGGCGTATCCGCCCTAGTTGAGATGGTTTTCGATGACTTCGGTGTGCCAGGTGATGGCGTCAGTTGTATCAATGTCCATAGCCTTTAAAGACAATTTGACATTAGGGATTCTATCTATGACAATGAGTTATACGGTCACTGTTAATATTTGGCATTTTATCTGATTATCGTAATTGATTGCTTGAAAATCGTGTTTGGACAGCCTTCATTCAAGATTTCTATTATTGCAACATAAACTCCTTCAGCACATGGCTTATTATTGAAATTTCCATCCCATAAAACATTGTTAACTATATTTTCATATACACTAAATACTTGATTACCCCATCGATCATAAATTTTACATTTTATAAATTGATTTTCATTAAATGTGCTATTACTTAAAAAGAAGTTATCATTAATATTATCGTTATTAGGCGAGAATATATTTGCTAGGGTTAAATTGTTATTTTTTAAATTTATTTTAAAGGTATCAATGATAAGACATTGATTATCATCATAAAAGTTAACTATATAAGCACCACTTTTACTAATTATTTTTGTTAAATTAACTTCATTGTTTTCCCAGATTAAATTATCGTACTTTGCTGGGATCTTAAAATTTTGTGAACATACAACTGTATCAGAATTACTAAATTGTAAACTATTGATTAATATAGGAATCGTAACAATAGAATCACACCCATTAATGTTTTTTAAACTCTCTTTTATTGATCCAGAAGTATAAAAGACCATACCTTTAATGGTATCTCCTTTACAAGCTTTTAATGTATCTAATAATACTTGGTCTTTGTTTATTACTTTGAGATTTAAGGTTACTAATGTGTCGCAACCAAATGCCGATGCTTTTGAAAAATTATAGATTCCTGATTCTGTAATCCCCATAAACTTTTCACCCTCACATATTGTAACATCTAAATTTTGCCTTTCTGCGTTTAAAAATGTTATTTGATTACACAATGAATCCAATAAACATCCATTATGGTATATTTTGACACATATCTGTTGATCACCGATAATATTGTCTAGATTATCTAGGGTAAGCTTTAATTGTTGAGTCTTATAATTTTTATTATTAAAATACCAAATAATACTATCGAATTGAATATTTTGATTTAACTCTAGATACAATTCAGTTTGTGATTCTTTACAAATAAAGTTCGGAGAAATGTTTTCAATTTTTAATGGATTTAAGGAACATAATTGATTAATTTCACATTCATTAAGCGCCCTATTCCAAATACCAACTTCATCAATACTTCCTGAAAAATGTCTCCATATTTGCCCAAATCTATTATCAGCTCCTATGATTAAATTATTGTCTGAATTACAGATTGCGCCAGTAATAAAATTTGTGCCAACTAGTTTACAATCAAGGTAAAGTTTTCCACCTACATTTTCATCGTGTACAAAAACAAAATGATGCCATTGATTTTGAGATACAGATACATTACTTTGTATTGCACCATTGACCAAGTTATAATTAGGAACTGCCCCAAGTAGTTTTACAATGTTTTGAGAATAGATTAAAAGAGTGGTATATGCATCGCTGTTGCTTTCACAATTAATTTCATAATACCATTTTGCAACAAGGGATTGAGCTAAGTCTGTTACATTCAATGGTTTTTTTATATTATTGAACCATCCACTGATTGTAATTGATTTTACGTCTAGTAAGTTATTATCAGAGACTTGTACTCTGCTGTCTATACCATTAAATACACAAGCATAGGATGAAGGACCTCTTACTCCTTGTCCGAAGGTTGTATTAATATCAACGCCATTTAAATTATTGGGACCATTGTCGTTATAGTTATTTTCAAAATCATACCATGCAACTAATCCATTAAGGGGCACAAAATTTGGCACGGTCTGAGTATATAAGTAGCCGTTTGTCAATAGTAAACAAATTATTAGTAATGTTTTATACATATTCATAAAAATTAAGTCCTTTTGTTAATCAAACGCCACTGAATTTAGTTTTGAAAGCTTTATCACAAATTATACTGACAAATGTACGACATAAATTTGTTAGTTATCCGATTTTGCTCTAATTTTTAAAATAGTGAGTTAGATAATATTATGTTTTAGCAAATCAAAAGTTACCCATATCCACACATCAAGCAAAACAATACCCTTCGTCAAGCGATATTACTCTGTACGTTCAATATAGATTCTAGATACTAAGAACTTTTTAAACACAACTTGATAACTTACTTTCAACACGTTAGCTATGTAATCCCAAGGAGTATTTAAACCTGTGAGATTCTCAGAACAAAACATATACTGGATAATCAAATAAAACCTGTTATCCATCATTCCCACTCCACCGCATCATCTATCTGATATGCTTTGCTGACGGGCATGACCTTAATATCTCAATGGTAGGTGGCATTCATGTCGGTATCTAAGATGACCACTTCTAGGATGATGACTTCAGCTGTAGTGTTGTGCCCTTAGTGTAAACCTTAGTGGCCTTAGTGGTAAAGAATCCATTTCATCCAACAAAACCTTAATTCCCTTAGTGAAAATCTTAGTGTACTTAGTGGTAAACATAACTCCTTAGTGAATATCTAAGTGGTAAAAATTATCTCCCAAACCAATAATCCAATTTTATGAAGAAAAATTTAAAATAACTAACAAAATAGTTGTACAACTTATTTATACGTTGTATATTTGTGTTGCTCTTTAGCAAAATGCTAAAAGAATTTAAATATGAATATAAAAAAGGTGTCT
>CALFYH010000076.1 GCA_937952155.1 uncultured Saprospiraceae bacterium | reverse complement strand
AGCTGTGGCAAAATTTAGTTCTTTTTTGGCAAAAATGGTCGCCAAATAGATCACCGTCTGCACACCAGCGCTATAGAAGAAAAATGAAAGCAAAAATCGACGCAAATCTGGGAATTCTTTAATACGATTGTAGGCTTTGAAAATCTCATTGTACCCGTTTTTGATCATGTCAGAAGTGAAAAGTTGTTTTTTGTCTTTGGGCAGATGCCTGAATGTATATTGGGCAAATCCCAGCCACCATATACCTACAGTAAGGAATCCCAATCGCGCACCAAGCTGTCCGTCAGCTAGTCCAAACCAATCGGGCTTTTGGATCATCATCAAAATGAAAATAAGTAGGATGACACTACCGATGTAACCGTAGGTAAATCCTTTGGCGCTGACCTTATTGTATCTGTCTTCTGTGACGATGAGTGGCAGGTACGAATCATAAAATACCAAACTTCCCGCAAATCCTATTGTAGCCAAGATAAAGGCCGAAGTTCCAAGCCATAATTGTGGTTCTCCTTTGAAAAAATAAAGTGCCGTACAAGCCAATGAACCGATGAGTGTAAATGACTTCAGAAAAAACATCCTACGTCCACTGAAATCCGCTATGCCAGATAACAGTGGAGACAAACAGCCAATGATTATATAAGAAAATGACACTGCAAATGAGTAAAGCGAACTATTCGAAAAGCTTAACGATCCGATAGTGATGATCTTTGGTGTATATTCTTCAAAATATCCTGGGAAGATGGCCGTAGAGATTACTAAAGCATACGCTGAGTTGGCCCAGTCAAAGATCGCCCAGGCATTGATGGTTTTTTTATTGTTTAGTTCTGTGGACATTGGTGATTGTTGATTTTTGATGATTGATTTTGGATGTTGGATTTTTGATTGTTGATGTTGGATTTTGGATGTTTGATTATTGGTGTTGGATTGTTGATTTTTATTAGAAAAGGGTAAAGTTATTATAAATATTGAATTTCGATTCGTAAGTTTTTAAATTAGGCTGATATCAAATTAGCACAGTTAACGGGGATTCAGCAATTTGTAAAAGTCAAAGCCATTTTTAATTAGTGTTACTCCAAGCCAAAACTGTTCGAACTTGAAGGATGTCTTGATTTTATTTGCCGGGAGACCGGTGATTTAGCGGGTAAGGATAAAATCAAGAGAAGGCGACGAGCTTAAGTGTCGTAACTTCAAAAACGATGAGAAATTTTAAAGTGAGTTTTTTGGCTTGAGAGTTTTCATGCTGAAGCTTGATAAATTTGTTTACTTTTTTTGCGGAAAAAAAAGTAAAAGCCCTTCGGCTCGAGAAAGAATTTCAATCGTATGTTACCAATGTATGTTACCAATGTGTGTTACCAATGTTTGTTAAAAATATTAATTTAGAATTGTGTTTAATAATATAGGTAATATCAATAATGCACCATTTTGTTATAAATACTTCAATTAGGCTAATATCAAATTAGCACAGTTCCAAATTTAAAAATATATTTACAGCAAAAACAGGATTTTCAATCATGAATATCATCATCTTATCCCGCAATGCTGCCTTGTACAGCACGCAAAGTCTGGTTGAAGCAGCTCGCCGACGCAATCATTATGTACGAGTGATCGACCACATGATGTGTGATCTAGTCATTGAGTCAGGAAAATCCAAAATTTTATTTAACAATCAGCCGATTCATCACATTGATGCAGTCATACCGCGTATCGGATCTACAGCAACTTCTTACGGTGCTGCGGTCATACGTCAGTTCGAGAGTCAAGGTGTTTTTTCTACGCTACATGCCGAACCATTGCTAAAGGCTAGAGATAAATTGTCTTGTTTACAAATTTTGGGTAGTCATGGTATCGGTGTCCCGAAAACAATATATGTGAGCAATCAATATACAATGCCGTTTTTATTGGAAGAAATGGAGCCTTATCCCATTATTATCAAGTTGGTGTCAGGTACGCAAGGTATGGGCGTCATCCTTGCTGAAAATAGGAGTAATGCAGAATCTATTTTAGAAGCTTTTTACGCCACAAGAGAAAAAGTAATCATGCAAAAATTTATTAAGGAAGCAAAAGGCGCAGACATTAGGGCTTTTGTGGTAGATGGAGAGATAGTAGGTGCCATGAAGCGGCAAGCCAAACCAGGTGATTTCAGGTCGAATCTCCATCGTGGTGGCACATCAGAATTGATCACCTTGACGTCATTGGAAGAAGAAACAGCACTCAAATCGGTAGAAATTCTCGGTCTGAAAATCGCTGGTGTGGACATGCTCAAAACGCATTCAGGTCCCGTTGTACTTGAAGTGAATGCATCACCAGGCTTGGAAGGTATCGAAGGTACTACAGGCGTGGATATTGCAGGAAAAATCATTAGTTTTATCGAAAAAAATCGAAAATAGATGCAGCTTAAAGATATGATCGTCCCTAAATTTAAGGTAGGAAGCGAACTTTTTATTGACAACGAATTGATAATCCCTGGCAAAATACAAACCATAAGGATCAATGCTGGAAAATTGCCTTCAGACAATAGGATCAATGTATTTGCACATGTTTTGCATACGGACAAACCAGGGCCTTCCGTCTTAATACTTGGTGGTGTGCATGGCAATGAGATCAACGGTATAGAAATCGTGCGTCGCAGTATAGAAGAACAGATGTATTCATTAGTGACTTGTGGTACGGTCATCGTCATTCCACTGCTGAATGTTTATGGTTTTATAAATTTTAGCCGCGATGTTGCAGATGGCAAAGATGTAAATCGCTCATTTCCAGGCCATCTCAACGGTTCACTTGCATCGAGAGTAGCGCGCATCATCACCAAAAAAATTCTGCCCCATGTAGATGTTGCCCTTGATTTTCATACAGGAGGCGATGCAAGATATAATTTTCCGCAAGTGCGATATAGTAAAAGCGATGCGATAGCCGAAAAAATAGCTAAACTTTTTGGAGTACGATATCTAATAGAGCAGCCATTGATCGCGCATTCCTTTCGCAAAGCTGCAGCTGATATGAGAGTACCTGCGGTAGTTTACGAAGGTGGCGAGTCGATTCGTTTGGACAAGTTTGCAATTAATAGTGGAACTATAACCATTAGAAATGTGCTGAATGGCTTAGGGATGACTGATGATCCAGAAATAACTTTGCCATCCGAACAATTTATCATTCATAAAGATAATTGGGTACGCGCCGAGTCACCAGGTATGTTTATCTGGAGTAGTAAGTCCGGTGATTTTGTACAAAAAGGACAAAAGTTGGGAGAAATTAAAGATCCTTTCGGAACAAAAAGTATCGATGTATTATCTTCCTACACTGGACATATCATAGGTCATAATAATGCAAGCGTCGTGTCATTGGGTGATGCGCTTTTTCATATTGGGTATGAGTTTAGTGGTGTTTGATTATTGATTTTGGATTTTTGATGTTTGATTATGGATGATTGATGATTGATTTTTGATTATTGATTTTGGATGATTGATTACTGGTATTTTGAAGAAGATTTAAAAAAGGCACTATTTTTGATATTATAAATATTAATAATGTTTAATGCGTTAATAATAAATATAAAAAGTAATAGAAAAGTGTTTGGTTATGAATAGGATACAGTTTTATTTTGCAGCTTTTAGTATCATTTTTTTGATGATGATGGTGACATCGTGTAGTCCTAATGCTGGATCGCGCACGAGCAAATACTCATCAGCCAATAAGCGATCATCAAATAAAAATCATTCGAAAGAAGATAAAAAATATACATACGAAAAGAAAGCAAAAACGACAAGTAAATCTGGCAATACCAGCTATGGCGCAGCTTCATCACTAAGGAATGGCATTGTGCTATCAGCATTACAATATGAAGGGACTCAATATGCTTCAGGTGGCAAATCACCAGAATCGGGCTTTGATTGTAGTGGATTTACGGGATATATTTTTACTCAAAATGGCATACCGTTACAAGGTCCATCGCATAAGCTAGCAGAATTGGGTGTAGCAAAGTCTCAAGAAGCCTTACAACCTGGTGACTTGGTATTTTTTGGGGATGAAACGCGGATATCACATGTAGCTATTGTTTCTGATCATACACAAGACCAGCTTAGGGTAGTCCATGCTACGACATCTGCTGGTGTAAAAGTAGATGAAATCTCCAAGTCAGAATATTGGAAATCAAGATTCTTATTTGGTAGAGATTTGATATCAAATAAATAGTAGTAGAATGTAATTATCACTGATTGGACTGAGACTCTAATTCGTCCCAATATTCTACAGCTCTTCGCGTATGTGGGATGCAAATAGATCCACCAACCAAATTGGCAATAGAAAATACTTCATATACTTCATCAGTCGTAACACCGAGTTGGTGACAAGTGCCAAGGTGATACTTAATACAATCATCACATCTGAGTACCATAGATGCAACCAAACCCAACAATTCTTTGGTTTTCTCAGTCAATGCACCATCTTGATAAGCCTGATTGTCTAAGCTGAAAAATCTTTTCAAAACTTTATTGTCCTGAGCTAAAATACGCTCATTCATCTTGGTTCGATAATCATTAAATTCATTGACAAGGGACATATTTCTATATTTTCGGTTTATAAAAAGTTAAACTTTATCTTTTGTATTGATGGTACGCCAAAAAGAAACAATCATCCTTACTGGCAAAAGCACCAAGGTAACAATCGATCCTACGCAAAAAAACAAAAATTGGTATTTGATGTACCTAGCGAAGTTGTAATCACTGATTTCAAAACTATCTTTAAAAAAGCTTATTGTGCCTTCTTCATCTACAAGCTTCTGAAAATCATACAAATTGCCTATTTGATACATAAGAAATGGTATTGGTAAAAAAATCAACACCATTCTCAACCACTTACTTCTACAATATGGCGTGTACGAAAACAAAAAAAGCAATCTTGTTAACGTCACAAACAAGATAATGGAAACAATATTCTCTATATAAAAGGTGTAATTTGTTCCACATTTCATGTAAATCGGTACGACAAATAATGCCGAAAAGATGATGGCAAATAGCCATGACAAGACTTCAAAACTTATTTTTTTATTCATTTTTTGATTTTAGATATGCTTATCAAAATTCATCATCAAATTCTTCAAGTGACTCTTTTTTCTTACGAAGCATATATCTTTCGGCAGATGGCCTGATGGTTTTAAGTTGTGCGCAATCAATCATTTCTTCATATCCAGCTGGTGGTTTAGGGAAGTCTGAAGTGAAGTCATATCCGCAATTGGGATCACCTTCTAGCTTTTGGAAAAATTTTTGTGCAATTGGCCTAGCCATTATAAATCCTTGTCCTTCGTCCAATGTCAAAAAGCGGATCCACTTATCATCGCCGCCTGTCCATATTCCGGTCACCAATGTCGGTGCTACACCCATGAACCAACCATCCGCAAAGTCATTAGTAGTACCGGTTTTGCCGCCCAGTTTGGATTTAAGATTTAGTGTGTATTTGCCTGAAATATTGTTTTTTAGCATGGCGAGCATGACCGAATTGTAAAGCGGATTGATGGCAGATTTTCTATTGGGTATGCCTTGATAGATGATTTTGCCATTTTTGTCTTCGATTCTGGTGATGAATACTGGTTGGACGTAGGTACCATTATTACCAAATGCATCATAAGCTCCAGTCATTTCGAGCAAGGAAAGATCTACAGCTCCTAGACAAATCGAAGGCAATTTTGGTACAGCCAATCGTCCGTTTTCGAGTCTTAGATTTTTATCTATACCAAGATTGTGCAAGAGATCTCGGATCGGTGCTACAGTGCCCATTTCTTTGAGTAGCTTTACACTGATAGAGTTTTTAGAATACAGCAATCCTTGGAATAGATTGTATTTTGCACCTGAAAATTCTTCATCAGCATTGACAGGTGACCACTCTTCGACCATATCAAATCCGGGATCTCCAGGAGCGATAGTGTATTGGATATCATCGAATTCCTGACATGGCGAGATATTGGCTACAGCCATTGCTTGCGTATATACAAAAGGCTTGATCGTAGAACCAACAGATCGTCGCATCGTAACATGGTCGTATTTGAAGTAAGTGTGATTGACGCCGCCTACCCACGCTTTGACAAATCCTGTAGATGGCTCGACGGCCAGCATGCCAGCTTGTAAGTGCATTTTGTGATACCTTACCGAATCATAAGGAGACATTTCTACTTCCTTTTCGCCAGTTGCGTAGTCGAATACCTTCATTTTTATAGGTTTGAAGAATACGGCTTTATACGCATCTTGCAATTTTTTGTATTGAGCTAGTATGTCAGGCCAGAGCTCACCATTGATCAGTCTGTGATATTTGTCTTGATCGACTATTTCTAATCTTTCATTTTTAGTAGCATTATGCCAAGAAGTGAGATTTTGTTGGATGGAGTCCAATGTTTTGATGACATTGTCTGACATGGATAAACCTGGATATTTTTCTTCTACATTTTGTAAGGCTTTGCCTAGATATTGATTGCGAAGTCCAAGATATCTTTCGGATCCTTTACATTGACTTTCGAGAATATCAGCACGCAAGTTTTTTTGATAATCATCGGTATCGTGCGTCCAAGGATCTATATCTTTCCATGCTTTCCAGTACCTTTCTTGATTCCATTGCATATGCTCGAAAACCGCCTGTTCTGCATATTTTTGATACACAAGATCGATGGTGGTATATATTTTTAGCCCATCGGTATAGACATTATATTCTGTGCCGTCAGATTTTTTGATATTTTGTTTGGTAAAAAGGTCTTTTAAAAATTTTGTCAATTCAGCCCTAAAATACGGTGCAGGTCCTTCACTTTGAGTTTTTCTAGAGAATGCAGTCATGTCTATATCTGAAGCCGAAATCTCCTCGTAAGTTTTTTTGTCCAATAAGTCATTGTTGTACATCAATTTAAGTACAGTATTTCGCCTATCCTTGCACTTTTCAGGAAATCTTTTAGGGTTATACAAGCTTGGATTTTTGAGCATTCCGACCAAAGTAGCGGCTTCACCTATAGATAGTGAATCTTGATGTTTTGCAAAATAAATCTGGGCAGCAGCTTCGATACCATGTGCGCCATTGATGAATTCAAATTTATTCAGATACATCACTAAAATCTCCTCCTTCGTATAGCTTTTTTCCAACTTAATGGCTGTGACCCATTCTTTTAGCTTTGAAGAGATGAGCGTTAAAACTTTAGTAGGATAGGACATACCTTTCATATTGGGCCGTCGATAAAGCAACTTAGCCAATTGCTGCGATATGGTACTGCCTCCGCCTGCACTTTCTTGTCTGAGAATCAATGTCTTAAACCCAACTCTTATCAAAGCCCGAACATCAATTCCACTATGACTATAGAAACGGTCATCTTCTGTGACAATGAGTGCATTTTTGACATTTTCGGACAATTGTTCATAGGAAATAGCCACCCGATCTTCTATATAATATCTTCCGAAAGGTGTGCCTTTGGCATCATAAATGACAGAAGCAAGGTCATATTTTGGATTTTCTAGGTCTTCAAAACTCGGTAAATCTGTATTGCTAATCCAAATGAATATTAACGCAATCAATCCGACAATAGAGAGCACGCCATATTTTAACCATCGGTTATATTTTTGGAATTTTGGTGGAATATTTGTCGGATTGTCGGTCATGGATTGATGAAAATTTTATTACTGCAAGGTTGATTGAGTGTGCTCAGTTTCTAGCGAACCATGATCCAAAACTGCATTTTTGTTGTGTGCTTTGTATCTGCCTTTACCAAATTTTGTACCATTGAATGTTGTCGATTTGCGAAGTGCAATTTTCATATCTTCTGGCAAAATGTTGAAATCTTTGCACTTTACAGAACAACATTTATCGTACTTCTCTGCACATGTCGGACACTGGATGAAGAGTAAGTGACAGGCATCATTGGCACAGTTTGTATGGGTATCACACGGCTCGCCACATTGATGACATTTGGCTACGATTTTGAGAGATATTTTTTCGCCAAGCCTATCGTCAAATACAAAATTCTTCCCTTCAAACTTATTCTCAATACCTAATTGATTGGCCCTTCTGGTGTATTCTATAATGCCGCCTTCTACCTGATATACATGTTGGAATCCCTTGTGTTTATAATAAGCAGAAGCTTTTTCACAACGGATGCCACCCGTACAATACATGATGATATTTTTGTCTTTTTTGTCTTCGAGCAGCTTTTCGACAATAGGCAATGCCTCTCTAAAAGTCTCTACATCTGGCAAAATTGCACCTTTAAAGTATCCGACTTCACTCTCGTAATGATTGCGCATATCTACGATGATCGTCTCAGGGTTATCTGCCAGTTTGTTAAATTCCTCAGCTTTGAGATGGATTCCTTTATTGGTGACATCAAAAGTATCATCGTTTAGACCATCAGCGACGATTTTGTCTCTGACCTTGATTATCAGCTTGATAAATGACTTTCCATCGTCTTCTATTGCAAAATTGAGCCTGATATTTTCGAGAAAAGTGATCGTACTCAGTGCCGATTTGAAATCTTCGATGCGGGCGGTAGGTACAGAAATTTGGGCATTTACGCCTTCGTAGGATACATAAATTCTACCCAAGACATCGACATCTGATAACAGGAGATAAAAATGATCTCTGAATAGTTGGGGATTGCCTAGATGATAATATTGATAAAATGACAAAGTCGCTCTAGGCGTACTGTCTTGCATGATCCTTTGTTTCAGGACATGCCGATTGATGCGATTGTGCAAAGCTTTCATTGTAAGTATAAATTCGCTTATGCAGGAAACGATTCCTTACGTTGGTTAAAAAATTATTGCAAAAGTAGTAAAATTACCTTAAAGTTTAGAAGATGAACTTAATTCAGCGAAAAAAATCGACAAGTAAATGGTAATTGGAATTTCTTTAATTTAACAAAGGAATGGTCACTTGGTCGGATTGATTCGTTCAATACCTATTATTTTTAAACCAAAAAACTATATTGCTGTTAGTAATCGTATCAATAAATTGTAGAGATATCAATGGCAACAATAAAATTCAGGTTTGAAGATACTTCGATACCGGAAGTCCTGGCCAAAGAAGTGGCTGAGGGATATTCAATATTAGAAGCTACAGAGGATTTTGACGTCCATCTCAATCATAATTGTGGTGGTGTATGTGCTTGCTCGACTTGCCATATCTATGTAGTTAAAGGCGGAGATGATTTGGAAGAAATATCAGATAAAGAGGAAGATTTTATAGATCGTGCTATAAATCCGAAATTGGAATCTCGATTGGCATGTCAATGTATCATCTTAGACAATGATGCTGATATAGAAGTTATCATACCAGATCAAAAGAATATTATCGGTCACGAACATTGATCTTCGACTGAAATAATTTTTCCTGATTCGTATTTATGTAATTGTGCTTATGTTTGACAAGGCAGATATTGCTATGTCTGTTTGTAGTAGTTAGGTAGTTTTGTAATGTGTAATAGGAATAGGATTTTGAATAAAATAAAAAAGCCCGTGTAAGACGAAAACACGGGCATTACTCAATTTAATAACCAAAACTCATATACTCTTTATAATTCAAATACCGTGCCAAATATTTTTACATTGTTTAATATGACTATATGTACTTGAAAATTTTATGTGGAATTACTTCTTTGTGATGAAGTAAGAATCTTTTCTAAAAAAGTGCTCGCGACTTTTCACGAGCAACTACGAATTTTACAATTTAATAACCAAAACTTACACAATGCAAAGATATAACATATTATTTTATTTGAGTATATATAAAGTCATTTATTTTAATGTTTTTAATATATTTTTTATTTACGATTTGTAATATATTGATATACAATGATAAATGTATTTAATTATATAAATGTAATATATCGAATATGTGTTTAGTATTGATATTTAGATATTTAAATATGTGTATTATATCAACTATTATGCTTGTTTTAGTTTTGAGAATTCGATTTTCTTGTTTTAAAATTTTTGATTCGGATGCGTAAAGTAGGTTGATTTGTAAAACAACATAACTTCCCGTTCGATAGTAATATTTACCCTTTCAAGTCAAAAATTCGATGGATTCGTATATATTTCATAAATTTGTGCATAATAATTCCAATGATAATGAAGTGGTTATATAAAATTAATAATATTATTTTTTCAACATCGGCTGCCGGCTTATATTTATTGGTGTTTGCTATAGCTATAGGTGTAGCGACATTTATTGAAAATGATTTTGGCACTAGTTCTGCTCAAGCTTTGATATTTCGGGCTACTTGGTTTGAAGTTTTATTGATCTTATTTGGGTGTACAATTCTGTCCAATATCTTCAGATTCAGGATGGTTCAACAAAAGAAGTGGGCATCGCTGATCTTTCACAGTGCGATTATTATCATCATCATCGGTGCAGGTGTGACAAGATATTTTGGATATGAAGGCATGATGCATATAAGGGAAGGCAAAGCTTCCAATTCTTTTTTATCTGCTGAAACTTACCTTAATTTTATGGTGACATCAGGCGTTAAAACATACTCCTTTGCTGAGCCAGTTGAATTTTCAACATTGGGCAATAATGATTTTAGCAGTAGTTATCAAGTAGGTAACAACTTATTTAAAGTAGATGTAAATGAATTTATCCCAAATCCAACTGAGCAGCTTATCGAAAGTAAAGAAGGCAAACCCGTAATGAAAGTTGTTATCGCTGGCAGGCGAGGTAGGGAAGAGCTTTTTGTAAAACAAGGTGAAAGGACAAAAATTAATGGCATAAATTTTAATTTTACTGACGACAGACTTCCTAACGCAATGAATGTCATCGTGCGCAATGATTCATTGTATTTTGCAACGGACGTCACCGTGGTGCAGACAGTCATGGCTACACAAAAAACAGATACTTTGGCTCCAGCCGATTATCGACCACTACGCTTGAGATCGATGTATATGGTTGGTGAATCTGGCTTCGTTATTGGCGATTTCAAACCATCTGCTGTAACACAAGTCGTAGCTGGTGATCGTAAAATGAAAAATGAAAGTGCCGCTGGCCTTCGACTCTCGATTTCAAAAAATGGTAGTGCCAAAAATACAGTCATTGTAGGCCAAAAAGGAGTAGCTGGGCAACCCGAAGTGCTGGATTTCGGAGATGCGAAGATGGTCGTGTCTTATGGCTCAAAAGAAGTCTCAGTGCCATTCCATATTCAGCTTCGGGATTTTATCATGGAAAGATATCCTGGTACTGACAATCCATCGTCTTATGCAAGCGAAGTAACAGTCATGGATCAGGCCAAAGGAGTTAATATGCCATTTAGAATATATATGAACAATATTTTGGACTATGGTGGTTACCGTTTTTTTCAGTCGTCATTTGATCAAGACGAAGCAGGTACCTATCTAAGCGTCAACCATGATTTTTGGGGTACTTGGATCTCATATATCGGCTATATATTATTGACAATAGGAATGATTATGACCTTTTTTAGCAAAAATAGTCGCTTTACATCATTATTAGAAAGAATGGGGCAGCACCAAACCACAAAAAATCTTGTCATAATCGTAATGATATTCCTTGGATCAGCATCCGGTTTGGTTGCACAATCTATTGTGACATCCGATGTGAGTGCACCAGAAGCAGAAGCTTTTGGCAAGGTCTTAGTGCAAGATCATCGTGGTAGATTCAAACCTGTAAACACCTTATCGGGCGAAGTTTTGAGAAAGTTGGCAAAAAAGAGTACGCTTTACGGATTTTCTAGCGACCAAATATTTCTATCAATGACAATGGATCCTTCAAAATGGGAAAATGTGCCAATGATACATATCGGTAGCCATCCAGAATTACAAAAAATCTTGGGTGCTTCTGAGAAATTGATCAGTTATCGCCAGTTTTTTTCAGATGAAGGAGAATACAAACTTAGAGAGCATATCAGGAATGCACAATCTGTAAATCCAAAGGATCAAGGGACATTAGAGAAGGCCGTGATCAAACTCGATGAGAAAATCAATATTGCCAATATGATATTTACTGGACGGCTATTGAAGATGTTTCCCGTACCAGATGATCCTGCCAATACTTGGGTATCACCTGCAGACTTACGTGATATCCAAATGCCAGCTACTTCTATCATGGCATCTTTTGAAGATTTTGCTGCTTACATAGAAGAAGTGCAAAAAGGTCAAGGAACCAGCGATCTATCTAAAACATCTGTATATTTAGATAAAATTGCGGTATCCCAACGGCAATTTTCTGGTCAAGTCATGCCATCTGAAGCCAGAGTAAAAGCTGAACTCATGTTGAATAAATTGGATGTTTTCAATCGCTTGCGCAATATCTATGGTTTATTTAGTTTGGTTTTGCTTGGATTTTTCTTTTATGGCGTCTTCAATCATGCAGCAGACCTAATGAAATATACCCGTTGGGCTTGGTATTTATTATTGGCAATCTTTGCATTTCATACACTAGGACTTGGACTTAGGTGGTATGTGTCAGGCAGAGCACCTTGGAGCAATGGCTACGAATCGATGATCTACATATCTTGGACAACCATGCTTGCTGGATTGATATTTTCTAGACGATCACTTGGTGGATTGGCTGCAACGTTGGTTTTGGCAGCTACTATTTTGCTTGTTGCAGGTATGAGTTGGCTCGATCCAGAAATCACACCATTGGTACCCGTATTGAAATCATACTGGCTGACCATCCACGTTTCTTTAGAAGCGGGAAGTTATGGTTTTCTTATGTTGGGCGCTGTGATCGGCATGTTGAACTTAATTCTCATGGTATTTACTACCGCAAATAATAAACACAAAACAGAACGAACCATCAAGGAGCTCACCATCATTTCTGAGATAACGCTGCTTGGCGGATTGTTTATGGTGAGTGTAGGTACCTATCTTGGTGGCGTATGGGCGAACGAATCGTGGGGAAGATATTGGGGCTGGGATGCCAAAGAAACATGGGCCTTGGTTACGATCTTAGTATATGCATTTATCTTACACATGCGATTTATACCAGGACTTAGAGGTATTTTTGCATTCAATTTTGCGTCGTTGTTTGGATTTGCCACCGTTATTATGACTTATTTTGGTGTCAATTATTACCTTTCTGGATTGCACTCTTATGCCGCCGGAGATCCAGTGCCAGTTCCACCAGCGGTATATTATACGGCTATTGCATTGACAGTACTCAGTATTTTGGCTTATTTTCAATGGAGAAAGGTGAAATAGGGAGATGGATTTTATTAAGTCACATATTTGAGTTTTCATTTATAGAAACATCGTTTACCTTGGGTAATAGTTTGAACAAAACACCCAATATAATCGTTACATTCTAATCATACCTTGCATAAGCGATGAAAGAAGGGAATCCGCTTACTAAACTTTATTATGCTATCAGCGAAGTAGCTGAAATATTGCATGTGGCGCCATCGGTAATACGGTATTGGGAGACAGAATTTACACAAATACATCCTGCGAAAAACAGTAAAGGCGAACGTAAATTTACAGCCAAGGACATCGAGATTTTGCAACAGATTCATTATCTCGTCAAAGACAAGGGATTTACCATAGAAGGCGCAAGGAAAGAATTGGATGCACAAAAACAAGAGAAAAAAGAAGATCAACAGTTACTTGTCAAACTACGAGAATTGCGCAAAAAAATTACTCAGTTTAAAGAAAAATTATCTTAACGGCATTTCCCGCAGATCGAAAAAATGTATAATTTTACCGATATTTTGCTGTAATGCCTGAAAGTATTCCATCTCCACACAAGCCATTAGT
The DNA here is from genome assembly GCA_937952155.1 of uncultured Saprospiraceae bacterium. Taxonomy (GTDB): domain Bacteria; phylum Bacteroidota; class Bacteroidia; order Chitinophagales; family Saprospiraceae; genus OLB9. The sequence goes on along the minus strand of CALFYH010000076.1, from coordinate 1,192 downwards.
CATCGCATTTGATGCCAAAAGATTGTTTAACAACTTTACAGGTTTGGGCAATTACAGCAGGACCTTAGTGCGCAATTTACATCATTACTTTCCTGAAAATGAATATCATCTTTTCACACCGAGTATCACTGAAAATGTAGAAACTTCCTGGTTTTTGGAAGAAAAATCTTTTCACATCCATCTTCCACCAAGTCGCAATCCAATGTGGCGAAGTTTTGGAATGTCAAGTCAAGTCAATGCACTGAATCCTGATATCTTTCATGGCTTGAGTCACGAATTACCCTTCGGATTGGCAAATAATATTGTAAAAGTCGTCACATTTCACGATTTGATTTATGAGAGATTTACAGATCAATTTGGTATGTGGGATCGATTTATGTACAAGCTAAAATATAAAAGTGCAGCCAAAAGAGCCGATGTTATTGCCGCCATCAGTGAAAGTACAAAACTTGATCTATGCGAATTTTATGGGATTGATCAGGATAAAATAGACCTTGTGTTCCAGTCGTGCGGGGATCATTTTCAGACTGGAAATGATGCTGGAAACACCAAAAATTCTGCACCTGAAGTGAAAGAATACTACTTGTATGTTGGGTCAGTTATCGAGCGTAAAGGGTTGTTGCAATGTGTACTCGCATATGCAAAATTGCCTGAAAAATACCGAAAACCATTTGTAGTAATCGGCAATGGTGACAAAGATTATATGCGTAAGGTCAAAGAAATGATCCAATATTATAGATTGGAATCTAACTTTTTATTTGTAAATGGTGTGACCAATGCAGAATTGGTAGCGTATTATGACCATTGTTTTTGCCTGGTATATCCATCTATTTTTGAAGGATTTGGTATTCCGATGATTGAAGCTATGCGCTGTGGTGTACCTGTAATCACTTCCAATGTAAGTTGCCTTCCTGAAATTGCAGGCAATGCAGCTCTCTGTGTTGACCCACACAGCGTAAATGCCATTACCGTTGCTTTGGAACAAGTATTACAACATCAGGAAGTTGCCGAACAGCTAAAACAAAAAGGCAAAATCAGACAACAGGATTTTTCTTGGGATAAAACTGCTGAACTAACGTGGCAAAGCCTGCAACTTGTTCTTGCTGAAAAAAGCAAAGGATAAGAGTTAGTCTTTATCTGAGTATTCTCTTATCAAAAGGGAATTTTTCTACAGATTTCATTTTTATTTTAA
>CALFYH010000075.1 GCA_937952155.1 uncultured Saprospiraceae bacterium | reverse complement strand
GCTGTATCACCGGCCCCTACAATAGCCACATCGTGACCTTTAAAGAAGAAACCATCACATACCGCACATGCCGAAACACCAAAGCCATTGTACTTTTGCTCACTTTCTAAGCCCAACCACTTGGCAGATGCTCCGGTTGCAATGATCACCGTATCGGCAGTAATGATTTTGGTTTCATCTATAATCACTTGATGTACTTTGCCCGAGAAATCAACTTTGGTCACGTAGCCAAATCGAATATCTGTACCAAATCTAAGGGCTTGATTTTTAAAATCTTCCATCATTTGCGGTCCCATGATGCCTTCTGGATAACCTGGGTAGTTCTCAACATCATTCGTTATCGTTAATTGGCCGCCTGGCTCTTTGCCTGTGTACAAAACTGGTGATAAATTGGCTCTAGATGCATAAATCGCAGCAGTATATCCTGCAGGTCCTGAACCTATGATCAAACATTTCAATCTTTCCACACTTTTTTCTGACATTCCTTTTGATATTTAATTGGTGAAGCAAAATTACAAAAAATTATCTTGTTTCCCACAAGATGAAACCTTTTGGTTGAAAAAAATTAATTCAACTTCCATAACCCAATAATGAAAGAAAGGTTGATGTCAAACCAATAATTCACGCAAATAAGTAACAAAGGTCACTTAAGCGCAGCCATGACTAAAAGATGATTTCCTAACCGAATGAAAAATACGATGGTTTGATGGTCGCTTAAGAACCTAAATAATTCTTAAGCAACTTACTTCTATTAACAGATCTGAGCTTATTGATCGCTTTATCTTTGATCTGCCTTACACGCTCTCTGGTGAGTCCGAATTTATCGCCAATATCTTCTAGTGACATAGGATGCTCGATACCGATACCAAAATACAGTTTGATAACATCAGCCTGTCGATCAGTCAAAGTATTCAGCGAACGTTCTATTTCCTTGCGGAGAGACTCTCTATACTCCAATGCTGAATCCGTATCTGGAGTACTGTTATTTTCCAATACATCAAGCAACGAATTGTCTTCACCATCGATAAAAGGTGCATCCATAGATACGTGTCTGGCGGCTACACCCAAGGTGGTTTCGACTTCTTCAGTTGGTATTTCGAGCAATTCAGCAAGCTCTTCTGGTGAAGGCTCACGTTCAAATTCCTGCTCAAGCTCAGAAAAAGCCCTATTTATTTTATTGAGAGATCCTACTTTATTTAGAGGCAACCTTACAATTCTCGATTGTTCTGCCAATGCTTGAAGGATAGACTGTCTGATCCACCATACAGCATATGATATGAATTTAAATCCCCTTGTTTCGTCAAATCGCTGAGCGGCTTTGATAAGTCCGAGATTTCCTTCATTAATCAAGTCACTTAGCGAAAGTCCTTGGTTTTGGTATTGTTTTGCTACAGAAACAACAAATCTCAAATTGGCTTTTGTTAGCCTCTCCAAAGCTTCTTGATCACCATCTTTGATTTTTTGCGCCAGATCTACTTCCTCTTCAGGTGTGAGCAAGTCCACTTTACCGATCTCTTGCAAATACTTTTCGAGAGACTGACTCTCCCTGTTGGTGATTGATTTAGTTATTTTTAACTGTCTCATTAGATAAATTTATAACGATTAAAGTGGTCGCTGCTCCAAAAATGCCGCAAAGATAATTTTTTATCCCTTTTTCTTATATTTTAAACACTTAAATATTCAAAAGGAATAAATGATATTTTTAAGATAATGTTTGAACAATTCTAAAAATGTTGCAACTTTTTATCAATAATTCACGTTTCGTAAAGAAAATATCATCATAAAAAAAGCCGAACATTGTTCTTTTATTAGAGTTGCCATTGTTTTGCTTATTTTAATTGCAAATTTACTTTGGCAGCAATTAAGTATAATTAATTTTTTCTAAAAAAAGTTCATTTCTTTTGCTAAATGGAAAAAATATTTTTTATTGCGGCTTTATTCAAACAAAAGAATTTTTAAAATACCAACTGAATGTCATCAAAAAGGGTAAGAATTGATTTAGAATTTATTTTCAAAGCATCACCTACCATCATTTACAACTTTGTTACCACGCCGGCTTGCCTTGTGCGTTGGTATTGTAATGAGGTAGATATAACTGGTGAGACCTATGCTTTCTATTGGCAAGGAAGTAGTGAAGTGGCTACGCTTGTTGATGATATCGAAGACGAGAGAGTCCGATTTAAATGGGATGAAGCTGATGATGAAGAATATCTGGAATTCAGAATGTACAAATCTGATGTCACCAATGAAACCATTTTTGAAATAACTGATTTTTGCGATGATGACGAAGTTCAAGAAGTTAAAGATCTTTGGACTACCCTTACAACAGAATTGCGCAAAGAATGTGGCGGTTGATTGCTAATTTTACAAAAATAGTAAAAGCTTGAAAATAATAGCAAAGACCCTAGTGGGACTAGAACAAATTCTGGCTGACGAAATCCGGGATATTGGTGTTGAAAATATTGAAATATTAAATAGAGCTGTTGCTTTTACAGGTGATATTACCACATTGTACAAGGCTAATCTACTTCTAAGGACCACAATCAAAGTGCTAGTTTTCCTAAAAGAATTTCAAATAAGAAACGAGAATGACTTATATGATGAGGTTATGAAATTGCCTTGGGAAGATTATTTTTCATTGGACCAAACGTTTGCCATTGATTCTGTCGTAAATTCAAGTCAGTTTAACCACGCCAATTTTATTTCCTTAAAAACCAAGGATGCAATCGTCGATAGATTCCGACAAAAATTCGGCTCTAGGCCCAGTGTTGATACCACAGATCCACATCTTAAAATAAATGTCCACATTCGCGAAAACACCGTAACACTTAGTTTTGACAGTAGTGGAACCTCATTACACATGCGCGGATATCGTCGAGCGCAAGTAGATGCGCCTATGAATGAAGTGCTGGCTGCAGGCCTAGTATTAATCTCTGGCTGGAAAGGCGAAACGCCATTAATAGACCCGATGTGTGGCTCAGGTACTATACTTTGTGAAGCGGTCAAAATTGCCGCTAATATGCCACCACAATCTTTTGACAGAAATTTCGCCTTTAAAAAATGGAAAACCTTTGATGAGACAATGTGGAATCTTGTCTGTGCAGATGCTCAAAAACAAATAAATCTAAGTGCATTGCCGAAAATTCAAGGATTCGATATCCTACCAAAAGCTGTCAAGGCATCACAAATAAATGTGGAGACAGCAGGTTTGGAAAAATATATCGAAATTGCAGAAGAAGATTTTTTCTATCAAGAAGGTACCGAAGATGCAACCTTGATATTCAATCCACCATATGACGAACGGCTTAGAGAAAATGATGTCACAGAACTATACCGTCAGATCGGCGATAAACTAAAACTTTGTTTTACAAATTGTGATGTTTGGATCATATCGGGTCATTTAGAAGCTATGAAAAACGTAGGCTTGCGGCCTTCGGCAAGAAAAAAATTACTAAATGGAAGTATCCAATCATTGTTTTGTAAATACGAAATGTACAAAGGCACCAAAAAATCAAAATGGTTAAATAAATATGGAAATGCCGAAACCAATAATTAAATCAATCCTTACTGTATTTTTTAGCACAATTGCTTTTGGTTCTTTTGGGCAATACACACATATAAACGGTGTAGATTCAAAAAATTTGCCTGTAGCGCACAACATTATCGAAGATAAATCAAAATTAAGCGTTGCAACTCTTTCGAAACCAATTCGACTTTTTGATGAAAACCAATTGCCATTTTTTTGCAAAATCGAGCATAAGATAGAAAAAACAAGCCCAATTGCATTGAGATTCAGGTTGGGAGATTTAAACTACGTAAATATGTTAGAAAATAAGAATA
>CALFYH010000074.1 GCA_937952155.1 uncultured Saprospiraceae bacterium | reverse complement strand
TCTTTCCCTACACGACGCTCTTCCGATCTAATCCTGATGTTGACTTTTGTATGCCATCATGCAAGAAATATCATCAAATTTGAAAATCCTGCCTTTTTCTGTAATGATTTCTGCTCCAAAGTGGCCATCAGAAATGTTCATTTTGCAAAAGGAACAAATATCCTTATTCAAGATGATCGGGTCAGGTCCTTCGGGGCTACAATTGGTTAAAAACACACAAAAAAAAACCATAGAGGCCACTTTTTCCTTCGATCTACTGAACAATTTTATAATTCCCGCTTCACACACATATACCAATCCTATCAATACACCGCCAACTAGCATCAACCATCCACCTATCGCAGGGATCGAATACGCACCGAAATTGAGTAATTGTTTGAAACCTATTAAAGGAGGCTGATATGCCATTCCAGGAACTATAATCGCAGCATTCGGGTCTAGATTATGACCATAATTGTATTCCCATCTCCAGAAATCGTACATGGCTAAAATTCCGAAAATTAAAAATGAAACCAAAAGAATAATTACACTCTTTTTCGTTTTTAGAAAGAGTCCTGTGATAATAGCCAATATTCCAAAAAAGCCAATTATGTAAGGAAGAACAGTAAATTCGATAAACTCTTCTGCATGTAATGTTTTCATTCCAATATAGTGATTTAGACCATTTATGATGTCAACATCTCCACCGAGTTTGTTGGCATAAATGCTTAGACCTAGTCCTTCGGGGTATTGCGGAGCATCCAGATAAATATTCCATATTGGTAAAAAAATTGCACTTAAGATACAAATACCTGATAAAATCAACATCGCTGTCGAGTTTCGGGAAATTGAATTCATTATAAAAAGATTTTGTTTAAAAATTTGGTTAAGAACAAAGAATTGTTGTTGTGATTTTTGATCGAAACCAAAATTCAAAATAGATAAATAAGGAAGCATAGGATATATCCCACTGCTTCCCTATTTACACTCTATTAAGATTACTGTACTTTGTCTTCTTTGGCAGCAGGTGTCTGTCCTACATGAAACTTCAGTGGAACATTACTTCCTGCTGGTGAAACTCTGACATATCCTTGCATTTCCTGATGTAAAGCACTACAGAAGTCAGTACAATACATTGGGAAGATGCCCACCTTCTCTGGTATCCATTTTAAGGTAGTGGTCTCACCCGGCATTATTAAAAGCTCACCATTATCAGCACCCTTAATTGCAAATCCATGCGGTACATCCCAATCTTGTTCAAGATTCGTAACATGGAAAAACACTTCATCACCAACTTTAACACCTTCAATATTGTCTGGTGCAAAGTGGGATCTTACAGATGTCATATAAACATGTACCTTATTACCTTCACGTACCACTTTGGATTCTTTCTCCCCTTTTGCAACATAAGGATGTTGATTTTCTCCAATTGAATAAATCTTTAATTGTCCATTGTTCCTTATTAAGTCGGCTGGAGCAGCTTGCGCATAATGTGGCTCACCAATAGTTGGAAAATCGAGGATCATTTGCATTTTATCACCGCTAATATCATATAACTGCGCACTCTGTGTTAATTCTGGACCAGTCGGTAGGAACCTATCTTTAGTGATCTTGTTATATGCTATCAAATATTTACCAAATGGTTTTCTGGTATTACCTCCAGGTATGCATAAGTGACCAACAGAATAAAAAGTAGGCACTCTATCTACAACTGTTAAGTCTTTAATATTCCACTTAACTACTTCAGAAGAGACGAAAAATGAAGTGTAAGCAAATCCTTTTCCGTCAAATTCGGTGTGTAATGGCCCGAGACCTGGTTTCTTTACTTCGCCGTATAAAACATCTTCGTACTTCAAAACAGGAATACCTTCATAGTCACCATCAAAGGCCTTATTGGCAATAGCTGCTTGTAATTTGTCAAAACTAAAGACTGGTAACAATGCAGCCAACTTACCACTACCTACAATGTATTCTCCAGTGGGATCAACATCACATCCGTGTGGTGATTTAGGACAAGGCATTAAATAACAAATGTCTTTTAACTCTGCTACATCCAATACTGTCACTTCTTCTTTGATAGTGGATACACCTGTATGAGTTTTTTCATCCCATACATTGTGCGCATATTTTACTTTTTGTTTTTTGCCTTTTCCAGCTTTGAGATATTCTTCTGCTTTCTTCCAATTGACAGCCATGATGAAGTCCTTGTCTCTTTGTGATGCATTTACCTCAAGTAGTGTATTGGCTTGCTCGGTATTATAACAAGAGAAGAAAAACCATCCATGAGATTTGGCTCTACCACATCGTGCAAGGTCAAAATTTACACCTGGAGTCTTCAACTGGAATGCTATGTCCATATTTCCCGTTTCCTGATTAACGCTGACAAAAGAAATGTGTCCTTTGAAATTCTGTTTGTATGAATCTATAGGAACATCACCATTGACGTCATCCGGTGGCACAGAAAATCTGGTACCAGCCACGATGTATTCAGAGTTTTCTGTACCGAAAGGAGATGAGTGGTTTCCACCACTATTGGGTAGTTCAAGGATTTCTGCAGTTTTGAAGGTTTTTAAATCTACCCTTGCAAGACGTGGTGTATTATTTGCATTGGCAAACGCCCACTTCCCATTAACTTCTCCAGTAGTCTGAGATAATTCTATATGGTGAAGGTCATCCCAAGGAACAAATCCATGTGAAGTATTTAACATCGGTTTTGTCTCTTCACTATAGCCCCAACCTTTTTCAGGATCTACAGAAAAGACAGGAATTACTCTAAATAATCTACCACTTGGCAATCCATAGACCGACATTTGGCCACTAAAGCCACCACTTACAAAATTATAAAATTCATCATACTGACCTGGTGCGACATAAGCTTTGGCTGCTGTGTCACCTGATACAGCCGTTGCGGCATTTTTTGGTCTGCAGGCACTGAACAATATCAATAGCCCTGCAATACCAACTAACAAAGATACATTATTGGTTTTCATTATATTATATTTAATTAATTACTACTTTACACCGTCATTTTTGCGCATGTACTCCAAAATACTTCTTGCTTCTTCATCTGCAAGACTTTGATTTGGCATTCTGACAAGGCATAATTCGAGTTGGGCTTGAAGTACCGGATCCTTGTCTATCATTGGGTCTGGATTGGTAATAAAATTCATAATCCAGTGTGCTGTATGTCTTGAAGTGACACCTTTCCAACCTGGACCAACCAGCTTTTCTTCTGTCATCTTGTGGCATGATGTACATTTTACGCCAGCGGCCTTTTCACCTGCATCTGCCATACTAGTATTGAGAGTTGCGTCAATTTTTACATTCTCTTCGCTAAATTTTCCTTCACCTCTTTTTGGGTCATATCCATCTGTACTCGTTGCCTCTGGCTGAGCTGCAGGAGCAGGTGTTGCACTGGTGGTATTGGTTTGCTGTTTTCCACCACCACATGCTATCAAGAAACTCATAGCTAAACATAGAATAAAATAAATTTTGTTTGTCATTTTACTATTGATTTAATTTAGCACAAAGGTCACTATTGGCCTATGCCTGATTTATGACTCGAATCATAAATTCAGATTTTAGTTTAATAATCCTTGTGTTTTATCATTGATTTCCATCTGTTGGTAGAAATTCAAAAACATATTCTCTGATAGCGTCGTTATTGAATCTAAAATCATTAAACATCATGAAAACATTAATTAATTTGTCAATTATTTTAACAATGGCATTAAGCATTTCTGCACAGAAAACACCACTTTTAGATAGGGATTTATTTTTTGGTAATCCCGAGATTTCTTCAGGACAGATAAGCCCTGATGGCCAATGGATATCATTTATGAAAGCCTATAATGGTATAATGAATGTTTGGGTCAAAAAAATCAATGATCCATTCGATAAAGCAAAACCACTCACAGATAGTTCTAGGCCTTTATACGGCTACTTTTGGACAGATGACAGCAAGTATATCTTGTATGTAAAGGACAAAAATGGTGATGAAAATATCAATGTTTTTGCAGTGGATCCAAAGGCTGCACCTTCAGCAAATGGTGTACCAGAATCTAGAAACCTTACTCCAAAAGATGAAGTAACTGCTCAAATTTACAATGTAAGTCAAAACAATCCTGATTTGATGATGATCGGACTCAATGATCGCGACAAAGCATGGCATGACCTCTACGAACTAAAAATATCTACTGGCGCATTGACACTAAAATATGAAAATAAAGACAGAATCACGGGCTATGATTTTGATTGGAATGATAAGCTGCGTGTTTTGTATCGTACTGATGAAAAGGGAGCTACCACTTTCCTTAAAGTAAATGCTGATCAATCTTTGACACCAATATATGAAACATTAGTAACAGAAACGGCTTATATCAATGGCTGGAATGAGGACAACTCTCAATTTTATCTAGTGACTAATGTCGGAGACCTTGACAAATCTGCATTGTATCTTATGAATCCTGATACAAAATCTAAAGTCAAGGTAGAAAGTGATCCAGAAAACAAAGTAGATTTCGGTGGGCTAAATGTAGATAAAAACACAAGGAAAATAATCTCTACATCCTACACCTTGGACAAATCCAAATATTACTGGAAAGACAAAAAATGGGAGGCTATGTACAAAGAAGTAAAAGCAAAATTCCCAGGTAGAGAAGTAGATTTCCAAAGCAATACAAAAGATTACAGTAAATTTTTGATAGCTGTTTGGGGAGATAAATATGCTTCTGAAGTACATGCATACGATGCCAAAACAAAAAAAATAACCTATCAGTACACAGGCAGACCTAAGTTGAAGGAAGTAGAACAACATCTCTCACCAATGAAGCCAATTACTTACAAGAGTAGTGATGGATTAGAAATACCAGCTTACCTTACAATACCAGCTGGCATGGATGCCAAAAATTTGCCAGTTGTAGTACTTGTACATGGTGGACCAAAAGGACCAAGAGATTATTGGGGATATGATGCTGAAGCACAGTTTTTGGCAAATAGAGGTTATGCGGTACTCCAGCCAAACTTCAGAGCTAGTGGTGGATACGGTAAAAAATTCCAAAATGCAGGTGACCTACAATGGGGCAAGCTTATGCAAGATGATATCACTTGGGGCGTGAAGCACTTGATAAAAGAAGGTATCGCTAATAAAAATAAAGTGGCGATCATGGGTGGCAGTTACGGTGGATACGCTACATTAGCAGGATTGGCATTTACACCTGACGTCTACGCATGTGGTGTAGATATAGTAGGGCCGAGCAATATATTTACACTATTAGAATCAGTACCAGCATATTGGGAATCTGGTAGAGCATTTTTGTATGGAATGGTAGGCGATCCAAATACGGAAGAAGGCAAAAAACTCATCAAAGATGCTAGCCCATTATTTAGTGTAGATAAGATAAACAAACCATTACTCATCATCCAAGGCGCCAATGATCCTAGAGTAAAACAAGCAGAAGCCGACCAAATCGTTATCGCACTCAGAGAAAAAGCCAAAAAAGTAGATTATCTATTGGCCAAAGACGAAGGGCATGGATTTGCAAAACCATTGAATAAAAAAGCAATGTATGCCAAAGTAGAGCAATTTCTATCTGAGATCTTGGGTGGGAGATACCAAAAAGACATGGCGGATGATGTAAAATCCACGCTTGAAAACTTGACTGTAGATATCTCAAAAGTGACCTATGTGCCAAAAGCAGGAATCAACTCAGCCGCTGCATTACCGGCTATCAATAATACATTGGCTGAAGGCAATGCCCCATTCGATATGACAATAGAAGTGGCAGGACAGAAGATTCCGATGCAGATGACACGCACTATTTCAAAAGATGGTGATCTCTGGATGGTAAAAGATGAGTCGAAAAGCCCTATGGGAGATATGGTTGATGTCATGAAGTACAAATCTGATTTTGCTCCCGTTTCACGTACTATAACTCAAATGGGTCAAGAAATTCCTATGACATTTGAAAATAATAAAGCAACTATCTCCATGGCTGGGCAAAAGATGGATATGGATTTTGGAGGTGCATTTATGGCAGATGGCCCAGGTACAGATCAGCTTATAGGTGGCTTGGATTTGAAACCTGGCTACACGTTGACATACAGCATTCCTGATATCATGAGCATGAAAGCCAAAAAGGTAATTCTTACTGTCAAAGATTCTGAAAAAATAGGTGACAAAACTTATCATGTAGTGGAGGTCGTAAGTCACGAAAACGAAGCAGACAAAACCACATACTGGATCAACACAGCTACCAAAATGGCGGATAAAATAGTTCAAGTAATTCCTGCTATGCAAAATGCTGTGATGACGATGGTCAGGAAGTGATCTTAGTTTAAGTCATTAGTATTTAAAGTTGCATTTTGGAATGGCCCAAAATGCAACTTTTTAATTTAATCACAATAATGATCATATATGCAACTTGTTTTTATAGTAAAATGCCAAGACAATTTTTATTTATAACTGAATTTCTAAAGCCAATTTAAGATTTGTATCTAAACATGGCACATCATGCCACATTCATCGACTTGACAGTAAATCACAGCAACTATTCTAGAATATTTAAAACTCCATTAAGATTTGCGTTAAAAATTATGTAAAACCCAATATTTTATTCACATGCTAGAGAGAAATTCTGTTATGTAGAAAAAGAGATTTTATGTATAAATTTTTACTTTTATTAATTTTCATCATACCAATAGGAGCTTGTAATGATGCGGATGAAAATGTTTTACCAATTATTGGAATTTACAGGGCGCATGTCTTTGGTGTGGCTGGACCATTCGATCTTATCACGAGTACCGACAGCAACAATGAGTTCAAGATTGAAGCTCTATTTGATGGCCTTGAATATTATATTGCTTGCGCTGAAATATCTGATATAAATGAGCATTTCATAAATATCGTGATCGATAAACAAGATATATCAGCTGACCTAACTATCTCCGGGAAAGGTATTTTTGTGGATGGAACATTAGAGTTGACATATTCATTGAAAGAAGATGGTACTTGGCGAGATTTAAAAATTGTTGGCACAAAATTATAAAAATCTACAGCCGTTTGCTGCAAGGATCCCTTTTGTTTGATCGCAATAGATGAGTTTTTCTTAGAGGCAGCGGCTGTTTTCACAAAAAAAAAGGGCTCTTCAGTTTTAAAGAGCCCTTTAATTATTTATTTTTTAACGAATTTTTTTGTTGTCACATGTTGACCAGATGATAGTTTTACCATATAAATTCCCGATGGTAAATCGGATACATTTATAGTGGTATTCTGGGCAAGCTTTTCGGTCTTCATTTCAGATGTGAAAACTGTTTTTCCTTCAATACTTAGAATTTCAACTTTCGCAATATCACTTTGTGGTGAATTAGCAATAATTGATAAAACGTTGTCAACAGGATTAGGGACAACTTTTATACCAAAATAATCAATTTCAGTATTTTTTGTATCAGATGTCCCATCAGTATTTACTAAAGTTTCCACTGCATTCGTGCATGCCATAGAGCCAGTACCACCATCAGATATAATACACGCTTGAGCAGCATATTTATAAATGTCCATGATGCTGAAATCATCAATAAACCATCCAGCAATATCCGATCCAGTAGCCAAAGGATCACTTCCAAATCTAAATCTGAAAACGACTGATTTTCCTTTATATTCTTTAAGGTCAATATAAGAATCCAA
>CALFYH010000073.1 GCA_937952155.1 uncultured Saprospiraceae bacterium | reverse complement strand
AAAAACGACGAACTTAAAGTCGTCGTTGTATAATTATTCTTCGTGTGTGTGAAAGAATTTTTAATATTTTTTAAATCTTGTGGTCGCCCTTCAAACAACAGATGTCCTCCATCTTTACCACCAGTAGGACCAAGATCTATCACCCAATCTGCGGCGCGAATGACATCCATATTATGTTCTACAATCAAGACTGTATGTCCGTTTTCTACCAGTGATGTGAAAGCATCCATTAGCTTATTGATATCATGAAAGTGCAAACCCGTTGTAGGCTCATCAAAAATGAACAAGATGTTTTTGGATTCAAATTCTTTAGTGAGAAAGCTCGCCAATTTCACCCGCTGAGCTTCACCACCAGACAAAGTACTCGATGATTGACCTAGTTTTATATAACCTAAACCAACATCTGCTAATGGCTGAAGTCTGGATAAAACACTTTTTTTATTCTTGAAAAATTCCAGAGATTCTTCTATCGTCATATTTAGTACATCAAAAATATTCTTATCCTGATAGGTAACTTCCAATACCTCTTTTTTAAATCTTTGGCCCTGACACTCTTCGCAAACCAGTGTAACGTCAGCTAAAAACTGCATTTCTACTGTCAAATGCCCTTCACCTTTACAAGTTTCACATCTTCCTCCTTCTACATTAAAGGAAAAATGTTTGGGTTCAAAACCTTTAATTTTTGAAGCTTGCTGGTCTGAATACAGCTTTCTTATATCATCATATGCTTTCACATAAGTGACAGGATTTGATCTGGACGACTTTCCTATTGGACTTTGATTAATCATTTCAACCATCTTAATATTCCTTATATCACCTGAAATACCTCCATGTCTTCCAGGTGCAATTGCCAATGGATCATTGATAGCCAATTTCATTGCTGGATATAGGATATGCTTTACTAAGCTTGTTTTGCCTGAGCCCGATACGCCTGTAACTACCGTCATGGCCTGAAGTGGAATGGTAACATCCACATTTTTAAGATTGTGAACGCGAGCGCCTTGAACTTCAATGGTATTGTCTTTGTCTAACATAATTTTTGCAAAAAGGCAAAGTTACCATTTTGATTTATTCTTTCGATAGAACAGTTTGGAAGATTGTGTTAAAATGGCATATAAAAAAAACGCTAATTGTTAGTAATAAAA